>CAJXIK010000209.1 GCA_913054445.1 uncultured Bermanella sp. | reverse complement strand
TGACGAGAAAAATAACACAGACATCCCGTCAAAGGTTTTCTCTTGTTTAAAAGGGGGAATAGTTACGATACTTTAATATTTAGTATAACGCTTTATTCCCCCACACCACGGCATAGCCTCACCTGGGCTTTTATTCCACCGTCACCGACTTGGCTAGGTTGCGTGGCTGATCCACATCCGTGCCTTTCAGGATGGCCACATGGTAGCTGAATAGCTGCAACGGAATGATGTACAGAATCGGCTCCAGCAATTCGCTGATAACAGGCAGCTTCAATACTTCCAGCCCTTCCCCTGCCTCCACGTCCGCACGCTCATCGGCAAACACAAACAGCTGGCCGCCACGGGCCCGCACTTCTTCTAAATTGGATTTGAGTTTATCCAACATGCCGTTGTGAGGGGCCACGGTGACGATGGGCATGTCTTTATCCACCAATGCCAACGGCCCGTGTTTAAGCTCGCCAGCCGGGTATGCTTCGGCGTGAATGTAGGAAATTTCTTTGAGCTTAAGCGCCCCTTCCATGGCGATGGGGTACATGGCACCACGGCCCAAGAACAGGCTGTTGTGCTTCTCGGCGAAGGCGTTGGCCATCTGCTTGATGTCGTCATCCATGGCCAGGGTTTTTTCGACTAACTGCGGTAGCTGGGTAAGCTCGGCGACGATCTCTTCTTCCACCTGTGGCACCATGCCGTGACGGCGGCCGAGGGCGATGGTTAGCAACATCAAGACCACCAGTTGTGAGGTGAAGGCCTTAGTGGAGGCCACGCCGATTTCTGGGCCGGCGTTGGTCATGATGGCTAGATCCGATTCGCGCACTAAAGAAGAGCCCGGCACGTTACAAACACTAAGGCTCGCCAGGAAGCCGATTTCTTTCGATTTACGCAAGGCCGCTAGGGTATCGGCGGTCTCACCGGATTGGGAGATGGTGATAAACAGGCTATTAGGCAGGGCCACGGTCTTGCGGTAGCGGTACTCGCTGGCCACTTCTATCTGGCAGGGAATGCCCACCATAGATTCTATCCAGTATTTGGCCACCAACCCAGAATGGTATGAGGTGCCACAGGCGATGATTTGTACCGCTTGGGTTTGGTCAAATACTTCCTTGGCCTTGATGCCGAAGGCCTGCTCTAGTAAGCCGTTCTTGCTGATGCGCCCTTCGAGGCAGTTGCGAATCACGTCTGGCTGTTCGAAGATTTCCTTCATCATATAATGACGATACTCGCCCTTGTCGGCGCTGCCCATCTTGTGCTCAAACAGCGTCTCATCGTGCACCACCTCGGCGTTGTCTTTATCCCACACGTGCACATGGTCGGTGCTGAGTTCGGCCACGTCCCCTTCGTTTAAGAAGATGAAGCGGTCGGTGACTTGCAACAAGGCCAGCTGATCGGAGGCGATGAAGTGCTCGCCGCTGCCTACTCCTATTACTAAGGGCGAACCCTGACGAGCCGCCACTAAGATTCCAGGGTGGTCGGCGCTGATCACGCCTAGGGCATAGGCCCCTTCTAGACTTTGAATGGTTTCTTTCACCGCATCGGTGAGGCTAGAGATCTTTTGCAGGTTTTTATGCAACAGGTGAACGATGACTTCGGTATCGGTTTGCGAAGCAAACTGATAGCCATCGCCTTGTAATTCACGGCGCAGCTGTTCATGGTTCTCTATGATGCCGTTGTGCACGATCACCAGGCGCTCCGACGACATGTGCGGGTGGGCATTCTCTTCCGAGGGCTTGCCATGGGTGGCCCAGCGGGTGTGGGCGATGCCCATGTTGCCCGCGAAAGGGCGCTCTTTGATGCCGTTTTCTAGCTCGATGACCTTACCCATGCGGCGACAACGGTCGATGTGACCGGCGTCATTTAATACCGCCAAACCCGCGCTATCGTAACCACGATATTCGAGACGACGCAGGCCTTCCACTAAAATTTCGTTCACTTCACGCTTGGCGATGCCACCAACGATTCCGCACATTTTTTTATTCCTTTTAAATGCTGAGCACTGGCAAGGGCCAACGCGGCCCTGCCATTATTTTTATTCGCTTAGGCTTTACTTGGACGCTGCCACTTTAAATTCACTTGCTTGCCACGGGCCACCGCCAGCTTGGCATCTTCCACTTCCTTGGTGATGGTCGAGCCCGCCGCCACGGTGGCGTCTGCGCCCACTATCACTGGTGCCACTAGGGAAGTATTAGAGCCGATGAAGGCCCCGTCTTTAATCTCGGTCTTAAACTTATTCACACCGTCGTAGTTGCAGGTGATAGTGCCTGCCCCTATGTTGACATTTTTGCCGATGGTGGCATCGCCAATATAGCTGAGGTGATTAACCTTGCTGCCCGCCCCGATCACCGATTTTTTCACCTCACAGAAGTTACCCACTTTGGCACCGTCTTGCAGCACCGCCCCCGGGCGCAGGCGCGCATAGGGGCCAATGTCACAGGCCTCGGCCACGTCGGCATCTTCGAGATGACTAAAGGCTTTAACGCGGGTGCCCGCGGCGATGGCGCTATTTTTGATAATGCAATTGGCTTCGATGTGCACGCCATCGCCCAACACCACCTCACCCTGCAAGATAACGTTGGCATCGATGACCACATCCCTACCGACGCGCACGCTGCCACGAATATCCAGACGCGCGGGGTCGAGTACCGTCACGCCCTGTACCATCAGCTCGTTGACCAGGCGCGCCTGATGCCAGCGCTCTAATTCTGCTTGCTGGGCACGATTGTTGACGCCATAGGTTTCCTGGGCGAATTCGGGGTGCAGGGTGGCGACGCTGACATCGTCCTCCACCGCCATGGCGATCACATCCGTTAAGTAATACTCGCCCTGAGCGTTGTCGCTAGACAGCAGTGGCAACCACTGGTGAAGTTTTTCGCTGGGCACGGCCATGATGCCGGTGTTCACCTCGTTGATTTTAAGCTGTGCGGCACTGGCGTCTTTTTGCTCGATGATGCTTGTGACCCGTAGGATTTCATCACGCACGATGCGGCCGTAGCCGCTCGGGTCTGCCATAGTGACGGTTAATAGCGCCATCTGATCGTCAGATACTCGTTCGATTAAAGCCTGTAGGGTGCTGGCCTGAATTAGCGGCACATCACCGTATAAGATGAGCGTCACGCCGCTGGCTGAGAGGTTGCCGAGCGTCATTTTAACCGCGTGGCCGGTGCCTTTTTGCTCGGCCTGCATGGCCCACGTAATGTCACTACAGTGGCTAAAATGATTTTTTACAAGGTCGCTGCCATGGCCCACCACCACATGCAGGGCATCGGCCTTAACGCTGCGCGCGCTGTCTAACACGTGGGCCAGCATGGGTTTGCCAGCGATGGGGTGCAAAACCTTGGGGAGGTCGCTCTTCATGCGGGAACCCTGACCCGCCGCCAATACCACTACATCAATTTTCATCTTCGGTTTCCATCTTCCCTGACAACTTCGGGCTGTCCGTCATTGTATAATTTAAAAAATGCATAAGACTGTCACTAATTAACCGACAGTATTTAAAAAGAGTTGCTCAGTCTATTGTTTTTGATAGGATTCACAATCCACCTTGTCACAAATTAAATGACAACCAATGAATTTATCTACCCTAACGCACTTGGGTCTCAGTCAGCGTGAGATCGCCATCTATCAATCCTTGTTAGAGCTGGGCCCCTCGTCGATTCGTGACTTGGCGCAAAAGAGCGCGGTGAACAGGGGCAGCACCTACGAGACCCTTAAGGTGCTGGTTAGTAAGGGCATTGTGAATTACCTGCCCAAGGGCAAGCGCCGCGTGTTTCAGGCGGAAGACCCAGAGAAGTTACTGGATCTCGCCGAAGAAAAACGCCAACACTTAGAGCAAACCCTGCTGGCCCTTAAGACCGAGATTATTCCCGGCTTAAACCAACTAAAACCCGAATTTAGCTCGGGCAACGTGCGTTTCTATGAGGGGGACGACGGGGTCGAGACCGTGCTGCGCGACATCTTGCAGAGTGTGAGTAAGCAGGACAACAAGACCTACTGCGTCATCTCTACTTCGGCCATTCGTGACCACCTTT
>CAJXIK010000208.1 GCA_913054445.1 uncultured Bermanella sp. | reverse complement strand
GCAGAGTTTAACCCTGGCCTTTCACTTCTTGCAGACCGTTGTAAATGGCCTTATCGCCCAATTGCTCTTGGATGCGCAACAAGCGGTTGTACTTAGAGATACGGTCGGAACGACACAGAGAACCGGTCTTAATTTGGCCGGCACAGGTGCCCACCGCTAGATCGGCGATGGTGGTGTCTTCGGTTTCGCCGGAACGGTGAGAGATAACCACGGTAAAACCGGCATCTTTTGCCATCTGAATGGCATCCAGGGTTTCACTCAAGGAGCCAATCTGGTTGAATTTAATAAGAATCGAGTTGGCGATTTTTTCGTCGATACCGCGCTGCAAGATTTTAGTATTAGTAACAAATAAATCGTCACCCACCAGCTGCACTTTGTCACCCAGAACGTCGGTCTGGTACTTCCAACCAGCCCAATCGCTCTCGTCCTGACCATCTTCGATGGAGACAATAGGGTACTGATCACACAGCTCTTTTAGGTAGTCGGAGAATTCTTCGGCGCTAAAGACCTTGCCTTCACCGGCTAGGTCGTACTTGCCGTCTTTGTAAAATTCGGAGGCGGCACAGTCCAGCGCGAGGGTGATGTCTTTACCCAGTTCAAAACCGGCGAGGGCAACCGCTTCCTTGATCATGGCCAAGGCATGGGCGTTGGAGTCTAGGTTAGGCGCGAAGCCCCCTTCGTCACCCACAGAGGTGCTTAGGCCTTTCTCGGACAATACTTTTTTCAGGGTGTGGAAAATTTCGGCACCGGCACGCAGGCCTTCGCTGAACGAGGTGAAGCCCACTGGCTGCACCATAAACTCTTGAATATCGACATTGTTATCGGCGTGCTCACCACCGTTAAGAATGTTCATCATGGGCAGTGGCATACTGTACTGGCCAGAGGTGCCGTTAAGGTCGGCGATGTGCTCGTACAATTCAACGCCCTTAGCCACCGCAGCCGCCTTGGCCGCCGCCAAAGATACCGCCAACACCGCGTTGGCACCTAGCGTGCCTTTGTTGTCGGTGCCATCCAGTGCCAACATCTTGTTATCGAGGGCGCGCTGATCGAGGGCGTCCATACCCAACAGTGCATCCTTGATGGCACCATTAATGTTGGCAACGGCCTTAAGCACGCCCTTACCCATGTAACGGGACTTATCACCGTCGCGTAATTCTAATGCTTCACGAGAGCCGGTAGAGGCACCCGATGGCGCGCAGGCGCTACCAAAAAAACCGCCTTCTAAAATGACATCGGCTTCGACGGTGGGGTTACCACGGCTATCCATGACTTCACGAGCTTTAATATCTACAATTACAGACATATTAAATTTTATTTCCAATAAATGATGAGTAATGCGTGGCTAATTTTTCACTTTATATTCTAGTCGGCGCTGCTCGCTATTAATCGGCGATGCCAGCCTGCTTCTTGGCCGCGCCAATAAACGCCGTAAACAAACCATGGCCGTCGCGCGGCGTCGAGGTAAACTCTGGGTGGAACTGACACGCCACAAACCAAGGGTGATCCACCACTTCTACCACTTCGACTAGGGTACCGTCCATGGAGCGACCGGCGATACGCAAGCCGTTCTTTTCCAGTACTTCTAGGTAATTGTTATTCACCTCGTAACGATGACGATGACGTTCGAGGATAGTGTCGCTGCCATAGGCTTCTACCGACAAAGATCCCGCGCTGAGACGGCACTCCTGTCCGCCGAGGCGCATCGTGCCGCCTAGGTCTGAATCTGCCGAACGCTGCTCGGTCTCACCGCTGGCGGTGGTCCACTCGGTAATCAGGCCCACCACCGGGTTGGCGGTGTCTGTGGAAAATTCACTACTGTGCGCATCGGTTAGGCCGCAGACATTACGCGCAAATTCAATCACCGCAGACTGCATGCCCAAGCAGATGCCTAAGTAAGGAATTTTATTTTCACGGGCAAACTGTACCGTGCGAATCTTGCCTTCTACGCCGCGCTGGCCAAAGCCGCCAGGCACGAGGATGGCGTCTTTGCCTTCGAGGATGGCGCAGCCGTCGCGCTCGATGACTTCAGAATCTATGTACTCAATTTTGACTTTAGTGCGATTTTTAAGGCCCGCGTGCTCGATGGCCTCGATGAGCGATTTGTAGGCGTCCAGCAGCTCCATGTACTTGCCCACCATGGCGATGTTAATGGTGTGCTCTGGATTTAACTTGGCATCGACCACCGCATCCCATTCGCTCAGGTCGGCTTCGTTGCACTCTAGGCCAAACTGCTCTATGACAAAGTCATCTAGGCCAGTCTCTTGCAATAAGGAAGGGATGCGATAGATAGTGTCGGCGTCTTCTAGGGGGATCACCGCGCGTTCTTGCACGTTGGTGAAGAGGGCAATCTTGCGCAGCGAGGCCGCATCGATGCGATGATCGCTACGACAAATCAGAATATCGGGTTGCAGGCCAATGGAGCGCAACTCTTTGACACTGTGCTGAGTCGGCTTGGTCTTGGTTTCACCTGCGGTGGCGATGTACGGCACTAGGGTTAAGTGCATAGACAAAGCCCGCTTGCTGCCCAGTTCCAGCTTAAGCTGGCGTATGGCTTCGAGGAACGGCAAGGATTCGATGTCTCCCACTGTGCCGCCCACTTCTACCAGCGCCACTTCGGCCCCTTCGCCGCCTTCATATACACGGCGCTTAATTTCATCTGTGATGTGCGGAATGACCTGCACAGTACCACCGAGGTAATCGCCACGGCGCTCCTTGGCGATGACATCCATATAGATGCGGCCGGAGGTGAAGTTATTGCGCTTGGACATAGTGGTGCGAATGAAGCGTTCGTAGTGGCCTAAATCTAGGTCGGTTTCGGCACCGTCTTCGGTGACAAACACTTCCCCGTGCTGAAAGGGGCTCATGGTGCCTGGGTCCACATTGATATAGGGGTCCAGTTTCAGCATGGTCACTTTTAGACCACGAGCCTCTAAAATAGCCGCAAGAGACGCAGAAGCGATGCCTTTGCCTAAGGAGGACACAACGCCACCTGTGACGAAAATAAAACGAGTCGACATATACTGGTGAATCCGAATAAATGTAGTGATTTTTGGGGGATTAGATGGCGTTGCAGTCTACCAGAACAAGGGCAGAGGGTAAATCCAAAGTCCTGCCGAATGGCTAAATAAAGCCACGGCGAAGGATCATAAAACCCGCGAAAACAACGCCCCTAGAGTAACCATAGACCAATTCAGAAGCGGCGTACAAAAATGACCACGCGCCGATTGGTGGCGCGCATCTGTTTTGTCATTTTTTCATCTGCTTTTAATGCCACCTTAGGACGAGAATCGGCGAAGCCTGCGGCCTTCAGGCGCTTCTTAGGCACACCCTTGGCCAGCAGGTATTTCACCACATTGCTGGCCCGCGAGGAGCTGAGCTCCCAATTAGACGGAAAGCGGGCGCTGCGAATGGGCACATCGTCGGTGTGCCCCTCTATCTCGATGAGATGGCTCGCATGACTCGTGCTCACAATAACCTTGCTCACCTCGTTGAGCATGGGCAAGGCCTCGGCCTTAATGGCGGCACTGCCCGAGTCGTATAGTGAGAAATTAGAGAATTCCACACGAATGCCTTTAGGGTCTATGTCTACGCTGACATTCTCGCCCATGCCATGACCCGTTATGATCTCGTCTAGCTCTTTTTTAATATCCGAGAAGGGCGTCGCCGGTTTATCCCCCTGGGACATGGCATCGGCCAAGCCCTCCGACAGGGCCTCGACCTTGCCCTGATTAAGATCGGACACCGAAAGAATCATCACAAAAAAGGCCAGTAACAGGGTGACGGCATCGGCGTAGCTGACGATCCAGCCTTCGCCGTCGGCATCGAAGGTTTGGCGACGACGGCGTAAGCCTCTTTTTTGACTGCTGCTCATCCCCTACTCCAGGTTTGGCGAGTAGCGTTTACTGGGTTTAATATAGGCATTGAGTCGGTCCTGAATCATCATGGCATCCCGTTTCTCCGATAACATGACAAAACCATCGGTGATCAGTTCATGGCGAAAATATTCCTGCTCTTGCTTCTCTGTGACCTGGGCGGCGGTGGG
>CAJXIK010000207.1 GCA_913054445.1 uncultured Bermanella sp. | reverse complement strand
CCGCGACCACAGGAATCACAATCCTGTGCTCTACCGACTGAGCTACGGCCACCACTATTACTACATTTAACCAAGAGTTGGTACGCCCGACAGGAATCGAACCTGTAACCCTCGGCTTAGAAGGCCGATGCTCTATCCGATTGAGCTACGGGCGCTTCACCTTTTAGACTGACCAGATTGAGTAAATCAATTGGTTAGAATAGAAGATTAACAACCAATTTGGTTGCTACCTGATGTGTAGTGCCTATCAAGTGGGGCGCATATTACGTATGGCACTCTAAAGCGTCAACCATTTTTTAAATTTTATTTGTAAAAACAAGCAGTTCCGCGATTTTTAGACTTTACTTTGTATTGTTCACAAAGCATGAGAAAATCGCCGCAAAATCAGCTTAATCCTAGGATCGCCATGAGTGCCCAACGCATAGATGGAAACGCCATCAGCGCCACAATTCGTGAAAACCTCGCCAAGAAAATCGGCGAGCGCACTAAAAACGGCCAACGGGCACCCGGCCTAGCCGTTATCCAGGTCGGCAGCGATGCCGCCTCACAAATATACGTGGGCAAGAAACGTCAGGCCTGTGAAAACATCGGCATTAAATCGGCCGCCTACGATCTGCCAGCCACTACCGAACAAGCCACCCTGCTGGATTTAATCGACCAACTCAATAAAGACGACAGCATCGATGGCATCCTCGTACAACTGCCCCTGCCCGAGCAACTGGACAGCACGCAAATCCTAGAGCGCATAAAACCCGACAAAGACGTAGATGGCTTCCACCCTTATAACGTGGGCCGCCTAGTACAGCGCATGCCTGCCCTGCGCCCCTGCACCCCGGCGGGTATCATCACTATGTTGGACAGCAGCGACATTAAGATCAAGGGCATGCACGCCGTGATTGTGGGCGCCTCCAATATAGTGGGCCGCCCCATGGCCATGGAGCTACTGCTCGCGGGTTGCACCACCACCGTCTGCCACCGCTTCACACAAGACTTAAAATCCCACGTAGAGCGGGCCGACCTGCTGGTGGTGGCCATAGGCAAAACCGGCATAGTGAAAGGCGAATGGGTAAAACCGGGTGCCGTGGTGATCGATGTGGCCATGAACCGCTTAGATAATGGCAAGCTAGTAGGCGACGTGGACTTCGCCAGCGCCAGTGAACGGGCCAGTTTCATCACGCCGGTACCCGGTGGTGTGGGCCCCATGACCGTGGCCACCTTGATGGAAAACACCCTGTACGCCTGCGAGACGTTTCACGACCAGTAACACTGCCGCCCAGCCTCTGTCATTGAGGCCTAGCAGGCGCGGATATTTGGCGGGGCTTACATTTAACCTCGCCAACTATAGCCACCACATCAGCGCTTCACCCAGATCACGGCAATCACCATCCCCAGCAACGCACTCAAACCGAACAGTGGTGTGGGCCCCATGACCGTGGCCACCTTGATGGAAAACACCCTGTACGCCTGCGAGACGTTTCACGACCAGTAACACTGCCGCCCAGCCTCTGTCATTGAGGCCTAGCAGGCGCGGATATTTGGCGGGGCTTACATTTAACCTCGCCAACTATAGCCACCACATCAGCGCTTCACCCAGATCACGGCAATCACCATCCCCAGCAGCGCACTCAAACCGGCCAGTTCGAACATGGTCACCCCTAAATCCTGCTGCCACACTAATCCAGAAACGTACGTGCCCAAGGCACCACCCGCACCATAGGTGAAGCTGGAAAAAAATGCCTGCCCTTGCCCCTGATGGCGACCCTTAAACAGAGTGTGTACATAATGCATAGAGACCGCGTGCATAGTGCCGAAGGTGGCGGCATGGGTGAGCTGCAACAACATGAGCAGCCACAAGACATCGGCAAAATGGGCGGTAAAGTACCAACGCAGGGCCGCCAGCAACAAGCTGGCAACGAGCACAGGCTTGTAACCAAAGCGCTTAAACAAGCGATGCACCAGCAAAAAGACAACCACCTCGGCCATGACACCTAGGGCCCACAAGAAACCAATCATGGCCTTGCTGTAGCCTTGCTCCTCTAAAAATAAGCTAAAAAAGGTGTAGTAGGCCCCGTGACTAAATTGAATTAAGAAGGCGGCGCATAAAAATGCCAGCACCTCAGGACGCCAGATTAACGCGAGAAAGCCCGCCGATGCCTCACTGTGTTTCACCTCATCGACGCCGCGCACACATAGGCTACACACGAAAATAGCCAGCAACATAGCCAACATAAACGCCGGTAGATAACGCACCGAAATATAGTCGAACAGCCAGCCCAGCAGCAGCACCACCACCACAAAACCTATGCTGCCCCAGATTCTGATCTTGGAATAATCATCGGTGCGCTCGTTTAAATAGTTCAGGGTCACCACTTCAAACTGCGGCAGCACCGCCGCCCAGAAAAAGCCGTAGCCCACCATGATGCACGCCATGTAAAAGAAGCTGTCGACCCAGAGTATGTTGCTAAAAATAACGAAGCAGACGCCGCAGCCAAGCCGCAACAAGGACATACGCTTGCCGCTGCAATCCCCCAGCGCGCCCCACACATTGGGGGCAATCATGCGCACTAGGCCAAACAAGCCCATGAGCTCGCCTATCTCTAGGGCGCTGTAACCGCGCTCAGACAAAAACAGCGCCCAATACGGCACGATGCAGCCCAGCAAGGCAAAATAGAAGAAGTAGAACGAAGAAAGGCGCCAATAAGGCACCTTTATCATATTAGGGGGCATAGTGACGGCGACCCTAGGCGCTAGGCGTTTGGGCGTCGGGTGCCTGAGCGGGGATCACCGGCGTTGTGCAGTTTACATCGGCGTTTTGGCCACGGTGACGCAGGTAATGATCTGCCAATACCAGCGCCATCATAGCCTCGGCGATGGGGGTGGCACGAATGCCCACGCAAGGGTCGTGACGTCCCTTGGTTATTAAGTCTGTGGCGTTGCCATCGACGTCTATGGTCTTCCCCGGCACGGTGATACTAGAGGTGGGCTTTAAGGCAATATGGGCGATAATATCTTGCCCGGTGCTGATGCCACCGGCCACGCCACCGGCATGATTGCTCAAGAACCCTTGTGGCGTAAGTTCGTCTCTGTGCTGCGAGCCTTTCTGTTCAATGACATCGAAGCCATCTCCCACCTCGACCCCTTTTACGGCGTTGATGCTCATGAGGGCATGGGCTAATTCGGCATCTAGGCGGTCGAAGACCGGCTCACCTAGGCCTGGTATTAAGCCGCTGGCCACCACGGTGATCTTGGCACCGATGGAGTCCCCTTCTTTGCGCAAGGCCGTCATGTAGTTTTCCATCTCCACTACTTTGTCCACATCTGGGCAGAAGAAGGGATTTTGCTTAACCTGATTCCAGTCGAGTTTTTCGACCTTAATGGGGCCCAGTTGTGACAGGTAACCCCTGACGGTGATGCCCTTGCTGGCCAAGAATTTCTTGGCGATAGCCCCCGCCGCGACTCGCATGGCGGTCTCACGAGCACTGGCGCGGCCACCCCCACGATAGTCGCGGAAGCCGTATTTTTGGCTATAGCCATAATCGGCGTGGGCCGGACGAAACTTCTGGGCGATGTCACCATAATCTTTAGAGCGCTGATCGGTGTTCTCGATGAGCATGCCGATGGGAGTGCCCGTGGTCTTGCCTTCGAAGACACCCGATAAAATCTGCACTTGGTCTGCTTCGCGACGCTGAGTGGTGAACTTAGAGGTGCCAGGCTTGCGCAGATCTAGCTCTACCTGAATCTCTTGCTCCGAGATTTCAATGCCCGGAGGGCAGCCATCGACGATGCAACCCAATGCCTTACCGTGGCTTTCACCGAAGGTGCTAACGCTAAATGATTTACCGTATGAGTTTCCTGACATGTGCTGGCTGCTTTTTGAAAATTTTAATGGGCCGTATTATACACGGAAGTGGTGTTGATGCGCTGTAAGCTGCTGAGAGTAGCAGGGTAATCGCATTAAAATAAGCACAGCGGTCAATCTGTGGAGTCCGTCTGATCAAAGTTGGGTTTAGTGATTTTTTAGGTCGCCACTTCTCTATTTATAGAGGTCATCCATGAGGGCTTGCCTCGGCATCCAT
>CAJXIK010000206.1 GCA_913054445.1 uncultured Bermanella sp. | reverse complement strand
CTTGGCAGCCACCGCTAGCCAGCTTTAATTCTCTTGAAGGTCTCGCTCAATATCTGCACGTCGTTGGCGGCGCGATGCAGATCCAGCGCCAAATCTTGAGCGACGATGTCCTTAGTATCGCTCCAGCGGGCAAGCTCATCTTCATTGAGCAAACGCATGAGGGTATCGACCTTAAATCTTTGTACGATGCCGGCTTCATCGAACAAACGCCCCAGCCAAGAGCTGTCGAAACTCCAGGCATCGCTGTAGAGGATTAAACCGCCACACCACTCGTTTAAAGATATGGCCACCTCGCGCACGGTCTTGCCGTGTTGCGCCAGATGCTCACGGCTGATGCCGTGTATGGCCTCGGCGCTCGGCTGCCAATGCAGCCAATCTTGGGCTGGTTTGATTAAGATGTCATGCACACTGCCGTCTTGCAGGCGCACGCCCACCTCTATGGGGTAGCTGCCGCGTCCGAAGCCGGACGCTTCTAAGTCTATGATGGCCGGAAGATCCATAACGTTCTCTACTGTAGCCCCCTGAAGTGCTAATGCTTGTTAAAGCTCTATGGGGCTTACCCTTAGCACTTCTTTAATGGTGGTGACCCCGGCGGCCACCTTTTGCGCACCACTTAATCTTAGGCTGCGCATGCCTTCTTGCATAGCCTGCCGCCGCAACTTGGCTAGGTCACAGTCCGGCTGGATGAGCGCGGCCAATGTATCACTCATGGGCATCACTTCATAGAGCCCAGCGCGGCCCATGAAGCCAGTATTGCGGCACTCTAGGCAGCCCACTGGATGATAGCTAAATTCAGGGGCCTTGGCGCTCCAAGGCTGCACCAGAGTCTGCCACAAGCCTGTGTCGCAGGGTTCCTTTTGCTTACAGTGCGGGCACAGGGTGCGCACGAGGCGCTGGGCCATGACCCCCACGAGGGCGCTCTTGATCAAATAATGGGGCACACCTATGTGCAACAGGCGGGCGATGGCGCTGGGGGCATCATTGGTGTGTAGGGTCGACAACACTAAGTGACCGGTGAGGGCCGCCTGCACCGCCATGTCGGCAGTCTCGCTATCGCGGATCTCCCCCACCATGATGATGTCTGGATCTTGACGCATGAGGGCACGAATGCCAGATGAAAAGTTTAGGTCGATGACCGAGTTCACCTGCATCTGGTTAAAATCGGACTCCACCATCTCGATGGGGTCCTCCACCGTGCACACATTCACCTCTTCCGTGGCCAGCTGCTTAAGGGTGCTGTACAGGGTGGTGGTCTTGCCCGAACCCGTGGGGCCGGTTAACAACACGATGCCGGCATTTTGATGGGTCATGGCATCCCACAGGACATGGTCTTCCTTGCTGAAGCCCAGCTCGCTGAAGTTACGCAGCAACACGTTAGGGTCGAAGATTCGCATCACCAGTTTTTCGCCGAAGGCGGTGGGCATTGTACTGAGGCGCAACTCCACCTCCTCGCCGTTGGGGGTGCGGGTCTTGATGCGGCTGTCCTGGGGTTTGCGCTTCTCGGCGATGTTCATGCGCCCGAGGGTCTTGATGCGACTGGTGACCGCATTGGCCACCGTGGCGGGAAACTCATAGACAGGGTGCAGCACGCCATCGATGCGGAAGCGTACCTTGGCCACCTCGCGGCGGGGTTCCAGGTGAATATCGCTGGCCCGCTGCTCGAAGGCATACTGAAACAGCCAGTCGACGATGTTCACTATATGCTCATCGCTGGCCTCGCTGCTGCCCTTGCTGCCCAGTTCCACTAAGGACTCTAGGTTGCTGCCGTGTTTTTGATGCTGAGCGTGGGCACCCGTGACCGAGGCGGCGAGGGTAAAGAACTCGACCTGGTAGCGTGCTATGTCGCTGGGTTTAGCCACCACTAAGCGTACGCGGCGGCGGTTGATGTGCTCGATGTCGGATATCCAGCGTCGGTCGAAGGGTTCGGCGGTGGCCACGGTGACGGTGTCCTGAGCGATGCCCACCGGCAACAGGCCGTGACGCTTAGCGAAGGCAAACGACATGATAGGAGTCACTTCACTGGCTTTTATCTTGAGCGGGTCGATGTTGAAGTAATCTAGCTTGCTCTCGAGCGCCAACCAATTCATTAGGTAGGCCTCATCGAGCTTCACCTCGCCCTCACGCGCGCTTTTAAAATGATGGGAGGCGATGGCCGTGACGGGATGATGCTTGCCATTGAGGCCGAGCTGATTGATCTCGGCCAGTTGCTCTTTTTGCAGGTGCCCCGCCTTACTCAGTTGCAACGTAAGGGTTTGCAAAGAAATTCTTAAATCTTGCACTTGGGCCATGGGGGGTACTTCCAATTATTAATATTATTGCGGACTAACTTCTTACCTAGGCACGCAACGCTTGCAACAAGCTGGCGCGTAAGTCTTGCAGACGACGACTCTCCACCGTTAGGCGTCGCACCCAACTGCCCAGCTTGGCGCGGCTGTCTTCGTCGCTAATAGACGACAGGGTGGTTTGCGCTTTGGTCATGGCGCGCACCACTAAGCTCTGATTGATGAATTGATTCAATATTTGGTAGGCACTGTGATCTAAGCGTTTAAATAAAAAGGCCATGCCTTGCAGCATCTGCATCTGTTGTTCGTTGTTTTCTTGCCACTGGCTCACCTCGAGGTTGTGCAGGGCACTGGCCAGATATTCATTAAACGAGACCGCTTGGCTGTGCGTGTATAAAAACTGCCCCAGCTGCAGCATGTTTTGCCCCAGCTTATTGTCATCGATGAAGCGCTTGAGGCACTCGTTCAACTCGTTGTCTTGCAGCTGCATGAGGCGCTGACTTAAACCACGACTGTTGCTGTGATGATCCACATGCAGGGCAATCACTAAGCTTGCGGGCTCTAATAGTGTTAGTAGGTCTAACGACAATTCTTGCCAGCCCTCTTGCAGGGCGACGGGCATCATGGGCAGCTGATTAACCAGCCAAGCCATGGCCTGCACCTGACGGGACAATACCAGCAACGACCACCAGTTTTCCGTGCTGCATACCTTGTCCCAGCGCCGACTGATGCGCTGTAGGGTTTCTTGCAAGAAGGGGGTTACATTAAAGTCCTGTGCACTCTGCATCTGCGCGGCGAAGTCGCTGGGGGTGAAGAAACTGATGGTGGGATACAGCAAGGCATAACCACGCTCGGCCTTGCTGATGTCACAGGGCACCAATGGATAACGCGCGGCCAACTGCAAGGCGAGGGTAAACAGGTCGGCGGCATCGCCGCTCTTGAGTTCTAGTTCGATTTCACAGATAGGGGAATTATGGTCATGGGCACAGATGAGCCCTTGATCCATCACCAGCTCGACGTGGCTGTTGGCCACCTGTACATGCCAAACATGACGCTGGAAATCGGTCTTAAACAGGGGCTTAATAGCCTGCTTAATGGCGTCGTCGAACTGCACCTCTTGGGGAAAAAGCGACCAGTCGATGTGCGCGCTGGCGATGTCGTATTCCCATTCGCCACGCACATGCAAGCCAGCCAGGGCGGTGCCCTTGTTTTTTAAGGTTTGCACATAGCCATGTTGTGACTTGCGAATTCTAAGGGCGGCATGGCCCTGATTAAGCTTAAGATCATCTGTGTCGAAATATTGGTTATCCAACAGCAGAGGCTCCCCCTGATACTCACCCAGTTGGCTATCTTGTAAAAAATCCTGCGCCGCAAAGCTGGGCAGGGTGAGTTTTAGTTCGACTTCGTTGGCCATGGCCGTTTCACTTTCATTAAGATTGCCCACAGCTTAGCAGAAAGCCCTCTGCCACTCAGTAGACAAGAGGTGACATAGCCCTCTTTTTTTGCATTTTATCGATGGTTGTCAATTTCGTAGCCTGCGATATAGCCATGCGCTTTCATTTAAATCTACAATGATAAAACTCACCCCAAGAAGAACATGACCATGGCCGCCATTCCCAGCATCAAGCAGCAAATGAGCACCCTCATTGCCTTGCCCAGCATCAGCAGCACCTTGCCCGAGTACGACCTGAGCAACGAGGCGGTGATTCATCAGCTGGCCAACTGGTGCGAGAGCCTGGGCTTTAAGGTGTCTATTCAGTGCGTCAATAAAGAGCGTAAGAAATTCAACCTGCTGGCCTCG
>CAJXIK010000205.1 GCA_913054445.1 uncultured Bermanella sp. | reverse complement strand
ATTAAGTGCCTGCATTAAATAATCTAATTAGAGCCCTGTCATGTCTCCAGATCAGCCTTCCTTATTTGATGAATCAAACGCCGACAATGCGCCTTCCATGGGTCTCGCGCAGAGTCGTGAGCGGGCCGCCGAACTGCACGAGCAACTGCACCAAGCAAATCATGCCTATTTCGTGTTGGACGATCCGTCGTTACCCGATGCAGAATACGATCGTCTCTTTCATGAATTAAAAGACATAGAGCGGCAGTTCCCGCAGTTGCTGAGCACAGATTCTCCCACGCAAAGAGTGGGGGCCATCCCCTTGAGTCAATTTTCACAGGTGAGCCACGAGGTGGCCATGCTGTCTTTGGATAACGCCTTTAACCAAGAGGATATGCACGAATTTAATCGCCGCGTAAGCGGGCGCTTAGACTCCAGTGCGGCCATCGAATATGCCTGTGAACCTAAGCTCGACGGCATCGCGGTGAGCCTGTTATATGCCGATGGCGTGTTGGTGCGCGGTGCCACGCGGGGAGACGGCAGTGTGGGTGAAAATATTACCCAGAACATTCGTACCGTGGCCAGTATTCCGTTGAAGCTGTTGGGCAGTGCTCATCCGCCGCTGTTAGAGGTGCGCGGAGAGGTGTACATGCCAAAGAGCAGCTTCGAATCCTTGAATAATCTGGCCCGTGAAAATAATGAAAAAGAATTTGTAAATCCCAGAAACGCGGCGGCCGGTAGCCTGCGCCAGCTGGACGCTAAAATAACCGCCCATCGTCGTTTAGAATTTTGTTGCTACAGCTTAGGGCGGGTAGAGGGGGCCGAGATGCCGCCCAAACACAGTGAAATATTGGCGCAGTTTTCTCGTTGGGGTTTTAAGACCAATGCCGAGTCTAGGGTGGTGCAGGGGGTGGAGGGCTGCCTCGCGTATTACCAGCAGCTGGCCGAAAAACGTCACGGCTTATCCTATGAAATAGACGGCATCGTCTTCAAGGTGAACCAGATTGCCCAGCAACAGCAGTTGGGGTTTGTTAGTCGCGCCCCACGCTGGGCCATTGCCCATAAATTTCCTGCCCAAGAAGAAATGACGGTCTTGGAAGGCGTCGACTTTCAGGTGGGTCGCACCGGTGCCATCACCCCGGTGGCGCGCCTCAAGCCGGTGTTTGTGGGTGGCGTCACGGTCTCTAACGCGACCCTGCACAACATGGATGAAATCAAGCGCCTAGATGTGCGCATCGGCGATACCGTGGTGATACACAGGGCCGGAGACGTGATTCCTAAAGTGGCTAGGGTGGTGCTAGAAAAGCGTCCCGCCAATGCCCAGCACATTCAAATGTTAAGCCGTTGCCCGGTGTGTGATAGTCACATCGAGCGCCTCGCAGGCGAAGTCATCGCGCGTTGCGCTGGCGGCCTTGTGTGTGGTGCCCAGCGTAAAGAAGCCATTAAACACTTTGCCTCGCGTAAGGCCATGGACGTAGACGGCCTAGGGGATAAAATAGTCGAGCAGCTGGTGGATGAGCATTTAATATCCTCGTTTGTGGATCTGTATTCGTTAGCACTAGACAGTGTGGCGCAGCTTGAGCGCATGGCGCAAAAGTCGGCACAAAATTTATTGGCCGCCATCGAAGACAGTAAGAAAACCACGCTCGCCAAGTTTTTATATTCACTGGGCATCCGCGAGGTGGGGGTGACCACGGCGCAAAATTTAGAGGGTCATTTCTTGGACATGGCCGCCCTGCGCGAGGCCGACCTAGCCGCCCTAACAGCGGTGCCAGATGTGGGCCCCATCGTGGCTCAGCACATCTTAAATTTCTTTGCCGAACCGCATAATCAAGTGGTGATAGATGGCCTCTTAGAGGCCGGTATTCACTGGCCAGAGGTGGCAGTAAAAACGGCCGAACACTTGCCGCTGGCGAAGCAGACCTTCGTGGTTACGGGCACCCTTAGCCTCATGGGCCGCGACGAGGCCAAGGGCTACTTGCAAAGCCTAGGGGCCAAAGTGGCGGGCAGTGTGTCGGCCAAGACCCACGCTCTAGTGGCGGGTGAAAAAGCCGGTTCCAAATTAAAAAAAGCGCAAGACCTAGATATAGAAATTTTGGATGAAGAAGCATTCATACGCTTGTTGGCCGCCCACGGTATTCATCATGGGCAATAACGTGTGGGTGAAAATAAGCGTTGTATTTGCGCTGCTACTATTAGCAGGCTGCTCCACTAATCCGCCTAAAAATATCAACAATGTCTGTGAAATTTATGACGAATATTATGACTGGTACTTAGCGGCAGACAGCGTGTCTGAGCGCTGGAAAATTCCGCAGCATGTGACCATGGCGTTTATTCATCAAGAGTCAAAATTCGTAGACGATGCCCGTCCACCCTGGAAATGGTTTGTATGGATATTTGCCAGTGGCCGTGCCTCCAGTGCCTTCGGTTATGCGCAAGCGCTCGATGGCACTTGGCACGAATACCAGCGGCAAACCGACAACTGGGGAGCCGACCGCGATGAATTTGAAGATGCGGTGGATTTCATTGGTTGGTATAACAACAAGAGCCTAGTGCGCAATAAAATAAGCCCCCACGATGCCTATAGCCTGTATTTGGCTTACCACGAGGGGCAGGGAGGCTTCGCGCGTAAAACCTTCAATGGCAAACCTTGGTTGTTAAAGGTGGCGCGAAAAGTCGAGAAACGCAGTAAAATATACCGTAAGCAACTGCAAGGCTGTGGCGATGACTTAAATAAACATCGCTATTGGCGCGCCATCTTTGGATAATTGTGGGTGTCGCAGAGGCCCGCATAAACGTGCACTCATATAGCGTGTACTTCATATAAACTGTAGAAGGACCTCCTGGTGGATCAGGAATCAATTGTTTACGGCATCATCAAAGACATGGCCATGGCCCCCGAGCCGGATGCACAGCAGCGGCGCATGGTGAACAGTGCCTGCCTGTTGGATTTACCCCAGTCGTTCGATGCCAGCTCGCCATTCTTGTGTGGCGATATGTTTACCCTGCCCGGCCTAGATATTTTTAGCGGCGTCTATCACACCCAAGTGATTCACTTCGGCGCATCCTATCGTGCGGTGGAGTACGAGTGGGAGTTGTGGATGCAAAAATTTGAAGAACTGCTTAAACAAATGTACTGGCTCAGCGCCACCGTGCACCTAGAAACAGAATTAAGCGGCAAGCACACCTTTAACTGGGAACCCACCAGTGTGGGCTGCCATAGCCCCAACAGTGGCGACCTTAGGGTGAAATGTGAATGGGAACGCGAAGCGGCCTTCCTGAAATAAATTCGCCCAACGAATCGCATAAGTGAACGAGAAAACCATGCCCGATGCCGATCAATACACCCTCATCCCCTACCAGCAGCTGAGCACAGACGCCCTGCAGGGCGTGCTAGAGGAATTCATTAACCGTGAGGGAACCGATTACGGCCTCATAGAGGTGTCGTTCGATGATAAGTGTGCGCAGGTCATGGCGCAAATTAAGCAAGGCCAAGTGCTCATCGTCTTTGACCATGACAGCCAGTCCGTGGGGCTTATGTTGCAAGATCAGCTTCAGCAATGCCCCTGATGTGCTTGGCATAATGCTTAAATACGTGTTTATTTTACTCCCTTAGCTTAAATCGTTCTTCATACTGGCGCATTCCCCCCCTTCGGGGCTAACCTGAGGGTAGGCACTTGGCCGCATACTGGCCTCTGTTTGAGTGCATGGAGAGGAAGCATGGTTCACCTGCAAGACTATAAATTTGGTAAAGTCATAAAAGATTTATTTTCATGCACCGACGAATTACAGGCGCAGTTGGCGCAAACCCGTGAGCAATGCCAGCAAATAGAAGAGGTGATGCGCGCCATCCGTAACAACCGCCTAGCAGCAAAAAACTACGTATTGCCAAGGTGCCCCTACGGTCGCGATCAGGCCGCTAACGATTAGCCTTGGTCGAGGCGAGCGCCCGGTAAACGTACCAAACCCAGCCATGGGCCTGTTCATTTAGGCTGATAATGAAAAGAAGCTCTATATCCTCGCCGCTAAAATAACTTAGCTTAGAAGTACTAAATCTCTGAGCTGGCGGGAAAATAGAATGATGCCCTTCGAAGTTGAATTCGTGGCCTATTTTAT
>CAJXIK010000204.1 GCA_913054445.1 uncultured Bermanella sp. | reverse complement strand
CTGACACCCTGTTCTAGGGCCTGATAGATGTCATCCATAGTGATCAGCCCCTCGCTCTTGCCCGCCGCCCGGTTAACCACGAGGGCAAGGCTCGCATAGGGAATATTAAGCTCACGCGCCAACACGGCCTCCGGCATGCCGGTCATGCCTACTACATGGCAGCCGTCTTTTTCCAGCCTTATTATCTCTGCCGCCGTCTCTAATCTGGGGCCTTGGGTGGCGGCGTACACGCCACCCATCTGCACCTCTTCAGCACTGCGCTTGGCGGCGGCAAACAGCGCGTCACGCAGCCCGCTATCATAGGGATAACTGAAGTCCACATGCTGCAACGGTTTAAACACACCATCAAAATAGGTGTCCTCGCGGCCAAAGGTGTAATCGATAATTTGATCGGGAATACAAATGGCCTCTGCGCCCATGGCGGCGGATATTCCACCCACCGCGTTAACCGCGATGATGTGCGTCACCCCCACCTGCTGCAATGCCAGCATGTTAGCCCGGTAGTTTATCTTGTTGGGCGGAAATGTATGGGGGTGGCCATGGCGGGCAATAAACACCACGGGTTCACCATGCAATGAAGCGAAGATTAAGGGCGCACTGGGCGCACCTAGGGGGGTATCGATCAATTCCTCGCGCTCTATCTCAAGCCCAGGGTATTGGGTTAAGCCGGTACCGCCAATGATGGCGGTTAATGTTTGTTGACTCATGCTGTGTCTCTTAAATCTTTGAAAGGTTATGCATCACTGGGGTCGGGCGTTTGCATATAAACGCTGTGACTGGGAAAGGCTATCTCGGCATCATGCTGCAAGATAATTTGCCCCACTTCCACGAGGATATCTTGTTTAATTCGGTGGAAGGTTTGCCAGTGGGTAGTGTGGGTGAAGCAGTAGATAAAAAACTCCAGCGAGGAATCGGCGAAGCGATTAAAATTCACCATTAGGGTCTGTTCGCTGTCGATGTCCACATGATCTTGTAACATGTGCTCGATGCTCTTACAGATAGCCTCTACTTGAGAAAAATCTGCGTAGCGCACGCCAATGGTTTCATAGATACGCCGGTGCTGCATGCGTTGTGGATTTTCGATGCTAATCTTTGTAAATACCGCATTGGGTACGTACAGGGGCCTTCTATCAAAGGTACGGATGCGCGTCATCCGCCAGCCAATGTTTTCGACGGTGCCTTCGATATTTTGGTCTGGGCTGCGAATCCAATCCCCCACCTTAAACGGCTTATCTAAAAACACCATCCAGCCACCGAAGAAGTTGGCCAGCAGGTCTTTGGCGGCAAACGCGATGGCCGCGCCCCCTACCCCACCAAAGGCGATGACACCGCTAATGGATATGCCCAGGGTTTGAAACACCACCAATAAGGTCAGCACCACCACCGAGATTCGCAGCAGCTTAAAGATGATGCTAATGGTGGTTTTATCCGACTTGGTTTCCACCGCACCTTTTAATATTTGATTTTCCCGTATCCGCATGAGGCGTAGCACAAACCAGGAAAACAAGCCGGCAAACGGCAGTGCCACTGTGCTGGAGGATTCGGGTAACAGCGCCAGCTCGAATTGCCGTTCGCATATATTTAACACCGCCAAAATTGTAAACAGCAAGATGCCGTAATTAAGTGGCTTCTCCAGCGCTCCCACCACCGCATCGTCAAACAAGTTGCGGGTATAGCCCGCCTTTATTTTTAATTTTTGCACTAGTTTCTGGGCCAAGGCATAGATGACAATGCCCAACACAAACATCCCTAGGGCTTTCAGCCACCAAGCGTCTAATAATTCTGGCCAAGCGTTCATGCTAATAAGTCCAAAGCAGACAGCAGCGCCTTAGCTTGCTGGTAGCCTGTGGCCTGCAACACCCCACTGGGCTCGATGCTCGGCTGGTATTGAGCCAACGACAGGGGCGTCACCTGTGAGGCCGCCAAGCCTGCCAATATTTCCATGGAGGCCGCACTTGAGTTGCAGGCCAACAAGATATCACAGCCCGCCGCCAGTGCCGCCTGGGCGCGCTGCCAATAATTGCCTTTCAGCGCCGCCCCAGCCATAGATAAATCATCGCTGACAATGCGCCCCCGATAATTTAACGACTGCCTTAAGATGTCTTGCAGCCACACCTTAGAGAAGCCCGCGGGCTCATCATCTACCTGGCTATAAACCACGTGGGCTGGCATCATCCAATCGATGCTCGGCAAGAGATTTTGAAAAGGCTGCATGTCCGCCGCCTGAATATCGCGCAATGGGCGTTCATCTACTGGGCACGCCACGTGGCTATCGAGCGTCACCCAACCGTGACCCGGAAAATGCTTGCCCACCACCGCGAAGTTCATTTCTTTTAGGCCCAACATGAATTGCGCGGCCAGTTCCGCGACAATACTCGGCTCCATGGAAAAACCACGATCGCCGATAACCTGATTACGCGCGTAATCAATGTCCAGCACCGGCGCGTAGGTAAGGTGAATGCCCGCGTTTAGCAACTCGCTGGCCAGCACCACCGCACAACTCTTGGCCGCCTGCCGAGCCTGCACGGGGGAAGTTCGATAAAGCTCGCCTAACCTGCCCATGGCAGGCACTGGCGTGAAGCCCTGGCGAAACCTTTGTACTCGCCCCCCCTCGTGATCCACCGTGATCAACAGCTGGTCATTAATCTCTGAGATTTCTTGCGTGAGATTTTTTAATTGGGCAAGCGATTCGAAGTGGCGGCTAAATAAAATAATGCCCCCTAAGTACGGGCTGGTGAGCATCTGTTTTTCTTGGGCGCTTAATTGCGGCCCTTGCAGGTCGGTAATAAAGGTTGCTAACACGGCTAGGTTCACTATTAAGAGTCGGTTTATCATCCATTGTAGAGCTTATATAGGGCTCATGATTGGACGATTATCACAGGGCAGCCAGCAGGCAGCCAATTAAATAACGTTAACAGGTCACGGTTACGCATGCGTATGCAGCCGTGGCTTCTTGCCTCGCCCATGGGCTCGGTATCTGGTGTGCCATGAATATAAATATAGCGGGCCATGGAATCCACCTCTCGCAAGCGGTTGAGGCCCACCTGGCGACCACACAGCCAGAGGATGCGGGTGAGAATCCAGTCCCGTGACGGATGTTGCGCCGCAAGCCTAGCGTCGTATATTTCCCCTGTGGGGCGTCTGCCCACAAACACCGTATTGAGCGCCATGCCCTCGCCTATTTTGGCGCGAACATAGTGAGAGCCAAGCGGGGTTTGCGCCGATCCCTGACGCTGGCCGACTCCCCGCAAAGCAGAGGAGATGGAGAAGCGTTTAATCACGCGGTCGGCGTCCAGCATCGACAGGGTTTGCTCATCGATATTAATGTGCACAGCACGCACAGCACGTCCTCTATCTAGCCCGTAACAAGAACGGGCTACTTTATAAGGTTAACGGGTGCAAAGAAAGAGAATGTTATAAGGCAGATTTAGCGCGGACTGCGGCACCCAAAAATGGCATCAACATGGCGATCACGTCTTCTTCGGTACACTGGGTATCGAAGTCATGTTCGAAAATGGCGCGTAAATGCTCCATGTTAGACAGGGTAAAAGCCGCCGCGCCTAACATGAAGTGAATGCGCCAAAAGCGCTCTTCGCCCTTTAATTCGGGGGTCGCCTTCGTGATCAAGGCCATCATCCGGCTCGACACCGCGCGGTATTCGACCTGCAAAAACTTACGCAGATGCGCCTGCCCTTGATTATAGGCCAGCCCCAGTAAGCGCATAAAAATCGCCAGGCGGCGACGGTCTCCCTCACTCACCTGAGAGATGGAGCGAGCCACAAAGCGCAGGATCTCTTCCACCGAAAGAATGACATCTGGGTGGCGCGCCTCATGGGCATCTAGGCTAGATTCTACCATGCGATAGAAAGGGGCAAGGAAACGGGCAAACACCGCCTGAATCAGCGATTTTTTAGAGCCGAAATGATAATTAACGGCGGCCAAGTTCACCTCCGCTTGGGCAGTAATGCTGCGCAAGGAAGTCTCGGCGAACCCGCGCTCGGCAAAGAGAGTCTCGGCGGAGTCTAAAATCCGGGTAACTGTGTCACTATGGGCCATGAATACAACTTAAATCAAACGTCTGTTTCAAACATACGTTTAAGTGAAAATCATGTCAAGATCTAGATAGGGAAAGCGC
>CAJXIK010000203.1 GCA_913054445.1 uncultured Bermanella sp. | reverse complement strand
AGATATTGAGCGAGACCTTCAAGAGAATTAAAGCTGGCTAGCGGTGGCTGCCAAGAGACTCGGACATGAGATCATGCAGGGCAGGGCAATCGCATTAAAATAAGCACAGAGGGAAATCTGTGGAGTCCGCCTGATCAAAGTTGGGTTTAGTGCTTTTTTAGGTCGCCCCCTCTCTATTTATAATAAGTCATCCATGAGGGCTTACCTCGGCATCCATCGGCTTTTGCTCCTGCAAAGCCCTAATAATCTACATCCATGTAGCCATGCCTCGAATACCCTAAAAAAGCACTAAACCCAATTTTAATCTAAATTCGCTTAGCCGCTTAGCCGCTTAGCCGCTTAGCCGCTAAGGCTCAATTATTGAAGTAATAGCACCATTTCAGGCTGGCGGGGAAACGCAATGGTACGGCTTTAATTTTAATGCGATTGCCCTGTCATGCAGGGCATCACATATTGCTACGCAGCCGCGCCGTTAGTATCTTATCCAGTTGATTGGCGAACAGCTGTCTATCCCCCTGGTTCATGGCAGCTTGGCCGCCGGTGTCTATGCCGCTGGATCTTAGGGTATCTAAAAAGTCGCGCATGTTAAGGCGCGCACGAATATTTTCCTTGCTGAATAATTCCCCCCTAGGGCTTAATACTTTGGCACCTTTTTCTATCACTTCATCTGCCAAGGGTATGTCACTGCTGATGAGCAAATCGTTTTCTTCGATGTGTTTAACAATCTCGTTGTCGGCCACATCGAAGCCGCTGGCCACCTGAATAAACTGAATGTATTCGCTGGGGGGAATGCGCATGGCATGGTTCGCCACTAGGGTGGTATGAATTTTTGTGCGGTTGGCGGCCTTGAATATGATCTCTTTAATCACCCCTGGGCAGGCATCGGCGTCGACCCAAATTTTCATATTCTTTCCTCGTGTTAGCTGTTATTAGTCCCATGATAATTCAGCGCCGCCTCGCGGGTAATCATTATTCTCTTGCGCAGTGCCCCCCAGCGGTATTGATTTAACTCGCCGTTACTCTTGATCACGCGATGACAGGGAACCAGCAGCGCCACCTTATTGTTGGCGATGGCCGAGGCCACCGCTCGTACCGCCTGCGGGTTGCCTATCTGTTGCGCCACCTGTTGATAAGAGCACAAGCTGCCGGGGGTGATGGTTAACAGGGCCTGCCACACCCTTAATTGAAAATCCGTGCCGCTTAACAACAGCTTGCGGGGGGGCTGGCGGTCGCAGGGCTCACTGAATATTTGCTGCGCCAGCACTTGGCTGCCCAAAGGGTTGTGTTGAATGGTGGCGCTGGGCCATTCTGCATGCAGCGCTTCTATGTGTTGTGCGCTGTGCGCCCATTCATCGAAGAAGGTCAGCTTGCAGATGCCTCGCGTGGTGGTGGCAAGCAGGCAGTGGCCGTAGGGGGATGGGTATATGGCGTATGCTATGTTTAAGCCTAGACCCAGTTTTTTATATTCTCCTGGGGCCATGTGCTCACATGCCACCGTTGCGTTATTTTGCCAAGCGCTTAGCGCCGCAGATTTTTGTAGTTGCGTCTGGGCGTATTGGCGAGTAAATAAGCTTAACAATTGCGCCTCGTTTAAGCCCCAGTGGTCGGCCAGCTGGGCGAGGTCGGCTGGTGGCTCTTTATGGTCGGTAAGCTGAGTCAGGGTGCGGGCCATGCTTTGGTAGTGTGCTAATGAATCAGTGGCTGGAAAGGTCATGGAGGGACTGCTCTTAAGCTAATTCAGGGTGTTTTTGCAGAGTAAGTATACCTAGCTCTGGGCTGCTCTGACTCTAGCTTGAACTCAGGGCGCTTCTTAGATAAGCACTGGCATTCGCCATATCGAGGGGCTTGGAAAAATAATAGCCTTGCACCACATCGCAATGACTTTTTTGTAAGAAGGCAAATTGTTCTAGGGTCTCTACGCCTTCGGCCACCACCGAAATCTTTAAGCTGTGAGCTAGGTCTATAATGGATTTCACGATGGCATTACTCGAATCATTCTGGTTGATCTCGTCGATGAAGGATTTGTCGATCTTCAATACATCTATGGGTAGTTGCTTTAATTGCGCGAGGGAAGAATAGCCGGTGCCAAAGTCATCCATGGAGATACGAATGCCAGCGGTGCGTAGTTTATGCAGATCTTCGGTGGTTTTTTGAGGGTCTTCCATGATGGCGGTCTCGGTTATTTCGAGTTCTAATAAACTTAGGGAAAGGCCGCTGCGCTCCACTATGTCGATGATGTGTTCGGCAAAGTTATTTTGTTTGAACTGCAAGGAAGAGACATTTACCGCGATATTGACTTCATGGCCACCGCTTAATTTATCGTTCCAGTGCTTAGCTTGTTGCAGAGCCTGTATTAAGCACCAGTCGCCGATTTCTGTGATGAGGCCGTTGGTTTCGGCGAGGGGGATAAATTCTTGCGGGCTCACGTGGCCCATACTGGGGTGATGCCAGCGAATGAGGGCCTCAAACCCCACCAGTTGATGATCCTTCACCTGCATCTGAGGTTGAAAATTCATCGTCATTTGTTGTTCGCCGAGGGCCTTGTGTAACTCTTGGGTCATCTTCAAGTCGTACTCGATGCGTTCGTGCATGGCGCGACTGAAATATTTAAAGGTATTGCGACCGCTGCTTTTGGCGTGGCACATGGCGGTGTCGGCGGCCTTAGTGAGCTGCGTGGCGGTGGTGCCGTCGTTAGGGTAGATGGCAATGCCGATACTGGCGCGCACCGAGACATCGTGGCTGAAAATATGAAAGGTTTGGGCGATGTCGGCCAGCATTTTTTGCGCGATGGTGGCCGCCACTTGGCTGTCCCTGGGGTTTAGTAATAGGGTGGTAAATTCATCGCCCCCCACGCGGGCCACGATGTCGGCCTCGCGCACGCAGTGCGTTAATTTTTTTGCCATTTGGATGAGCAGTTCGTCTCCGGCATCATGGCCGAGGCTGTCGTTCACCTGTTTAAAATTATCCAGATCCAGCAACAGGATGGCGATGCTGCTGTTGGTGCGCTCGGCCGTGGCAATGGATTTGCTTAAAAAATCCCAATACATACTGCGGTTGGGCAGCTGGGTCACCTGATCATAACGGGCTAGGTTGAGGAGTTGCTGTTGATCTTTCTTGCGCTCGCTAATGTCTTGGAAGGCCACCACCCCGCCGACAATTTCTGCCCCCTCGAGGATGCTGGCCTGGGTATATTCCACCGGAAAGGTTTCTTTTTTGTTGCGCCAAAATAAAGCGTCGTCCATGTGATGGCACTGGCCGTCTTTGAATACGTGGTTAAAGTCAGAGTCTTCCCAGTTTTGTTGGCTGGCGCTGGGGTTAATAAAGTCTTTGATGGAGCGCCCCACCACGTGTTCGCGGTTGCTGGTGAGCAGGGTGCAGGCGGCGATGTTGGCGAAGGTGATGATGTTCTGGCTGTCTAGCCCCAATATGCCCTCGGCCATGAAGTTAAGCAGCTGGTCATTTTTATGTTGTATGGCCCTAGATTCTGCCAGGCTTGCCTCTAACTTGGCTCGTTGCTCAAACAGAGAGACGAATACCCGCACTTTGCTGAGGAGCATGTCGGCATCCACAGGCTTCACTAGATAGTCCACCGCCCCCAAGTGGTAGCCCTGGTCTACAAATTTATCAATATGGCCCGCTGCGGTGACAAAAATAACCGGTATATTTTGAATGTTGGGGGTTTTACGAATAGCTGAGACACACTCAAAGCCGGTCATGGCGGGCATGTGAATGTCCATGAGGATCACTGCGTATTGATTGTCGGCCAGTAGTGCTAAGGCCGCCGCCCCCGAGCTGGCCATATCTATGCCGCTCGGCAGCTCCTCGAGCATGCCCGCCAGCACCAAGCGGTTTACTTCCATGTCATCCACAATAAGCACTTTGGTTTGCTGCATGCCCGCCCTCTATCATCCCCTTAGGTGCGGCCATAAGCGGCAGCACCCATTCTAGCTAAGCTTAGACTAGATTATGGTGTTCGCCGAAGAGGATACGCTCAAGAGCTGAGCTAGCGGGTAAGTTAAGAGCGTGTTAAAACTCGCCGTTATGGTAAATGTTTTGCACGTCATCGAGGTCGTTCAACATATCGATGAACTTGTCAAACATGATCACGTCATCCCCGGTTACTGGGGTAGTGTTGT
>CAJXIK010000202.1 GCA_913054445.1 uncultured Bermanella sp. | reverse complement strand
CCTTAAAGGCCTTGCCGATGAAACTCTCTACCGGCAAACCTGTGGCCTCCGCCGCGACCTTGTTAACCAGTTCGACATATCCCGTGGGCGTGAGTTGCGCGGTAAAGGTGGCCAGCGCATTAATGTAATCGCTGAGGTTGCTCAAGTCTTGGCTGCGCTGGGTGATATCTTGCCCTTCGGCCACCAAACAGGTGACCTTGCCAGCGGCGTTTTTGATGGGGGTTAAGATGAAGCGCATGTAGATAAACTGCCCGGCGACAATTTGGATATCCACTTCACGGTCGATGCGTTTTCCCGCCGCGCAGTCTTTTATGTCCTGCGCTAGTTTGTCTTGCGATTCAGCACTAAAATTCCACCAGTGGCAATCTTTAAAGGCCTTGCCGATGAAGCTCTCCACCGGCAGGCCTGTGGCCTCCGCCGCCACTTTGTTGACCAGCTCAACATACCCTGTGGGGGTGAGTTGCGCGGTAAAGGTGGCCAACGCATTGATATAATCACTTAGACTTTGTGCCGCGGGCGGCTGTTTGCCTGCGCGATGATGTTCGTCATGCGTGCTCTTCATTACGTCATGTCCTAGAACAAAAAATTCTAACTCGCGTAAAAACTTAACCCTAGCGGGCATATAGCCTCATGAAAAACAGTGTAAATATAGCTCAAAAGTCCAACCTATGCATTTACTCGCCTGCTCTGCCCCCTCCTTCGCGTCTGTATTTTTTATCCGCTAATCTATAAGCACAGTGAAACGCACGCATTTTTCCGCACGCCATTTTGACAGTGAGACTGACATGCTAAACATTACCCGAATAAACCACATTGGCCTGCGAGTGCGCGACCTCAATACCAGCCGCGCCTTTTATGAAAAGCTCGGCTTCGAATTTATCATCGGCCCCGTGGGCCCAGAACCGGTGGCTATTATGGAGCATCCATGCGGGGTCAACATTAATTTCATCTTAAACGCATCCAGCGCCGAGACGCTAAATATATTGATGGACGTGCCACAGAAACACACTGGCTACACTCACATGGCCCTGCAAGTCACCGATGTGCAGGCCGCCCAACAGTTCCTGAACTCGATTCATTGCCCCATCACCGAAGGGCCGGTGGTGCTGCCGGATGGGGCCGCCTTTATTTTCATAAGAGACCCGGATGGTAACGTCATCGAATTTCACCAACCTGCCTAATATAGCTAAAGTGATAGCGGCTTAGATCAAAGTTGGGGCACAGCTGTAATCACATTAAATTAAAGCCGCAGCACTGCGCTTTCCCCGCCATACTCAATAGAGCGCAGCTGCGGAGATGGTAACGTGAAAATAGCAGGTAAATGGCGTGCACACTCTGCATGGGCATTGATACAGGCATTGATATGGGCACTGTTAGCCCTAGGCATCAGCGCCTGCGGCTCCAGCGGCGACAGTGCAGACAAGGTACCCAACACCGCCCCCATAGCCAATGCGGGCCTGCCCCAAAATGCCGACACCGGGCAAACGGTGTACTTAGATGGCGGCCACCACAGCTTCGACAACGAAGGCGATGCCCTCACCTATTTGTGGCGACTCAGCACCACGCCCAGCGGCAGCCAGGCAAGTTTAAGCGATGAAACCGCCGCCACCCCCACCTTCGTGGCCGATGTCAGCGGGGTCTACCTGCTCACCCTAGTGGTGCACGACGGCGCGCTCAGCAGCGACGCCAGCACGATGACCGTCACCAGCAAGATTCCCGGTACCAATCTTGTGCCGCTGGCCGATGCCGGCGATGCACGCTTCATAAAGACAGCTGAGGTGTTTACCTTAAATGGCGACGGCAGTAGCGATGCCGATGGCGACCCCCTCAGCTACCGTTGGCGCATGACCAGCACGCCCCTATTGAGCACCGCCAAGCTGCAAGATAACGAGACCATCACGCCCTCGTTCACGCCCGACCTTAACGGCGGCTATATTTTTGAGCTCATCGTCAGCGATGGCTTCGATGTGAGCCTGCCCCACCTAGTGACCCTCATCGCCACCGACAACAACCCTCCCGTGGCCCATGCGGGGGCCGATCAAAGCGTGCGCGCCAATCGGCTCGTGACGCTGGATGGCAGCGCCAGCGCAGACCCAGACGGCGATGACCTCACCTATTTATGGGGCTATGTGTCCGTGCCCAGCGGGGCCAGCGAGCCCGTCTTGGCCAGCGCCACCACCGCCGCCGCCACCTTCACGCCAGATGCGGGGGGCACCTATCGCCTACAACTGGTGGTGAACGACGGCGAAACCGACAGCCTGGCGGACCTCGTCACCATCACCAGCACCGCCAACGCTATTCCGGTGGCGGTGCCGGGCTTGGCGCAGACGGTTTATACAGGGGTCGAGGTCAGCCTCAACGGCGGCGGCAGCTTCGATGCCGAGAACGACCCCCTCAGCTTTCAATGGTCGTTTGCCAGCACCCCGTCTGGCAGCAACGCCGCCTTTAGCAACGGCACCACAGCCACACCCAGCTTTACCCCCAACGTGCCAGGGGATTATGTGGCGCAGCTGTTGGTGAACGACGGCGAGGACTTCAGCGCGGTGGCCAGCGTCACGATCACTAGCATCAACAACACCGCACCCACGGCCAACGCGGGGCAGGCGCAAGCGGTGATGACCGAGGTACTGCTCAACCTCGATGGCAGCCTCAGCTCGGATATTAACGGCGATGCCCTCACCTTTCTGTGGACCCTGTTAGCGGCCCCCTCGGGCAGCAGTGCCGCCCTTATCGCCGCCACCGCGGCCAGACCCAGCTTTACCCCGGATGTAAACGGTGAATATGTCTTCACCCTAGTGGTCAACGATGGCCTCCTCGACAGCGCCGCCGACAGCGTCACCATCACCAGCAGCGGCCTCATTACCTATGCCGTGGTGGACACCAATCAAAGCACTTGTTACCACTCGGCCAACGGCAATTCGCTGGCGTGCAGCGGCGTGGGGCACGATGCCGACTACGCGGGTTTTCAAGCCAGCTACACGCTCAGCAACGCAGGCCAAGTGGTGAGCGACAACATCACCGAGCTGGTGTGGCAGCAGAGCAGCGACCACAGTGGCGATGGCAACATCAATTACGCCGACAAGCTCAGCCAGAGCAACGCCGTGAGTTTTTGCAACAACCTCACTCTGGCCGGGCGCAGCGATTGGCGCTTGCCCAGCGTCAAAGAGGCCTATTCGCTGATGCTCTTCAGTGGCCGCGATGCCAGCAGCTATGTGGGCAATAACACCGCCAGCCTCACGCCCTTTATTAGCAATAATTTCGACTGGGCCTTCGGCGATACCACCACCACCGACGGCATCAATGCCGGAGACAGAATCATCGACGCGCAATACGCCACCGCCACCTTGAGCGTGGCAAGAACCATGGTCAACGACGTTTCTGCCTTCGGCGTCAACTTTGTAGATGGCCGCATCAAGGCCTACCCCACCAACAGCAAACGCTTTTACGTGCGCTGTGTGGCGGGCAACGAGCAATACGGCGTGAATGATTTTAACGACAACGGCGACGATACGATCAACGACGAGGCCAGCGGTTTAATGTGGCAAAAAACCGATAGCGAACGCGCCAACTGGGACGACGCCATCAGCCAGTGTGAAACCGCCAGCACCGCGACGCACACAGATTGGCGCTTACCTAACATAAAAGAATTGCAGAGCATCGTGCATTATTCGCGCTCGCCTGATACCAACAACGGCCCCGCCATCGACCCGCTGTTCATCTCTAACCCCATTCTCAACGAAGAAAGCATCACAGATTGGGGCTATTACTGGAGCTCCACCACCCATGTGGACTACGCAGGCGACGGCACCAACGCCGCCTACATCGCCTTTGGGCGGGCGCTGGGTTACATCAACCCCGACATCCTAGATGTACACGGGGCAGGCGCGCAACGCAGCAACGACAAGCTCGATGTGGCCAACGAAGCCGGTGCCAACTCGGCCAGCTCTAATGGGGTGTTTTTCTACAAGGGGCCGCAGGGGGATATTCTACGCCTCAACAACAAAGTGCGCTGTGTGCGGGATATTAATTAAGGCGCGCCTGCCCCCTAGCCACTTATTGGGCCAGCAGGTCAAGTTTTTCGCCTTACAACAAAGTGCGCTGTGTGCGGGATATTAATTAAGGCGCGCCTGCCCCCTAGCC
>CAJXIK010000201.1 GCA_913054445.1 uncultured Bermanella sp. | reverse complement strand
ATCTCCCACCCAGATGCGGGTAAGACCACCATCACCGAGAAGGTGCTATTGTTCGGCAACGCCCTACAACAGGCGGGTACCGTCAAGGGCAAGAAGTCGGGCCAGCATGCCAAGTCCGACTGGATGCAAATGGAGAAAGACCGTGGCATCTCGGTCACCACCTCGGTGATGCAGTTCCCTTATAACCAGTGCCTAGTGAACCTACTCGATACTCCGGGGCACGAAGACTTTTCGGAAGACACCTATCGCACGCTCACGGCGGTGGACTCCTGTTTAATGGTCATAGATGCCGCCAAGGGCGTCGAGCAGCGCACTATTAAGCTCATGGAAGTCACCCGTCTGCGCACCACGCCTATCGTCACCTTCATGAATAAGCTCGACCGCGATACCCGTGATCCGGTGGACTTAATGGATGAAGTAGAAGACGTATTGAACATTGCCTGCGCCCCTATCACTTGGCCCATTGGCATGGGCAAAGAGTTTAAGGGGGTGTACCACCTGTATGACGACGAGGTGATCCTGTACTCCACCGGTCAGGGTCATACCATCCAAGAGCGCCGCGTGATTAAAGGCATCGATAATCCAGAGGTAGACGAGGCCATCGGCAACTACGCCGAAGACCTACGTGAAGAGGTCGAACTGGTGAAGGGTGCCAGCCACCAATTTGATAAAGAACTATTCTTAGCCGGTGAATTAAGCCCCGTCTTCTTTGGTACCGCCTTGGGCAACTTCGGCGTGGACCACATGCTCGATGGCTTAACCCAGTGGGCCCCACAGCCCTTGGCGCGTAAAACGCAACTGCGTGACATCGAACCCAGCGAGGAGAAATTCAGCGGCTTCGTGTTTAAAATTCAGGCCAACATGGACCCTCAGCACCGTGACCGCATCGCGTTTATGCGTATCGTTTCGGGCAAGTTTAGCAAGGGCATGAAGGCGCGCCATGTACGCATCAGTAAGGACGTGCGCTTCAACGACGCCCTTACCTTCATGGCCGGTGACCGTGCCGCCATCGAGGAAGCCTATGCCGGTGACATCATTGGCCTGCATAACCACGGCTCTATCCAAATTGGCGATACCTTCACTCAGGGTGAAGAGGTGAAGTTCAGCGGCATTCCTAACTTTGCACCGGAGTTGTTCAAGCGCATTCGCCTAAAAGACCCGTTAAAGCAGAAGCAGCTACTAAAAGGCATCATCCAGCTCTCGGAAGAGGGCGCGGTGCAGGTATTTCGCCCCCTCAGAAACAACGACCTCATCGTCGGCGCGGTAGGGCCATTGCAGTTCGATGTGGTGGCGCAGCGCTTGAAAGATGAATACAAGGTAGAGGCCATCTACGAACCCATCAGCGTGGCCACGGCGCGCTGGATAGAATGCGACGACAAGCAAGTGCTGGCTTCATTCGAGAAGAAGGCCCACGACAACCTAGCCCTAGATGGCGGCGGCAATCTCACCTACGTGGCACCGACCATGGTGAATTTATCGCTGGCACAGGACCGTCACCCTGACGTGAATTTTTTGGCGACCCGTGAGCACTAAGCCCAATTAACCGCAGTACCTGTTATTAACATCTGCGCAGATGGTGAGGTTGAGCTTGGGATGGTGGTGGTTCAGTTTGGGGCCTTTAAAACAGGGATGTTTTAAGGAAGCGCCCAGGGACGGCTCGCAGCGGCCGCAAGCTGAATTACCATCATCCCAGGCTGGCGGGTTAAAGGTCTTGTAGACCAGCCACGCCCATTGCCAAGGAATACAGCGTTATCAAGGCAGGTGGTCTAAGCTTTAAGGGGTCACCTATGGATACATGGATATGTCCTTAATTAGCGCACAATTTTCGCCCTGGACCCTAGGGTTAATCCTCACCATTTTCGTGCTAACCTGCTACTTTCAATTCTTCCGTTATAACGCCCGCACCGCAGAGGCAGCCCCCACAATACTCACCAGCATTGGTATTTTTGGTACTTTCTTGGGGGTGGCGTTGGGGTTAAGTGACTTCGATACCGAGCACCTGCAACAGAGCGTACCGCAGTTATTAGGCGGCTTAAAAACCGCATTCTGGTCTTCCATCGCCGGTTTACTGGGGGCGCTCACCATTAAGTTTCGCGCGGTGATGGATGCGACCCATAGCGAGGATAACCAAGCTCACACCGCCAACATCGACGACTTAAATAACGAACTGATAAACATTTATAAGGCCCTAGCAGGCGACGAAAAGCAGACGCTACTGCAAGAATTCTCCCTCATGCGCCTAGAGCAAAAACGTCAGAACGAAGATTTAATCATGGCCATGCAGCACTATCAGCAGGAAATGGTCGAGGCCAACAGCAAGGCATTAATAGATGCCCTCGCGGTGGTGATGCGCGACTTCAATACTAAAATAGACGAACAATATGGCGATAATTTTAAGCGCCTAAACGAAAGCGTGGGGCAGATGCTGCAATGGCAGCAACAATACAAGCAGCAACTCATAGAGCTGGCAGACAACCAGCAAAGCATCGGCTCGGCCATGCAGGATGCCAGCAGTGCCTTCGCCAATATGGTGGGCCACGCCGAGTCGTTTAACGGCATCAGCGCGAGCCTAGGCAACATGTTGCAGGGCCTAAATACCCAGCGAGACGTGCTGAACCAACACCTATCAGGGCTGGCCAAACTGGTGAACGATGCCGGTGAAGGCTTGCCAAAACTGGAAGAGCGCATGCTGTTTCTCACCACTGGCCTCGCCGATAGCCTGCAATCTTACTCCCAGCGCATGGAAAGCATGCTCGATAAAACCACCACCAGCATGAGCGCAACCACCGTAAATTTAACCTCGCAGCTGCAAACCGCCTACAGTGGTGCCTTCGAGATGCTGGATGAAAAAATATTAAAAACCCTCACCCAAACCGACAAACAAATTGCCAAACTCGACACCGCCCTCGAACATGAATTAAATAAATCGTTAAAAACCATGGGCGAACAACTGGCGGCCCTGAGTGAAAAATTTGTACAGGATTACAGCCCGTTAACCGAGCGCCTGCACGAACTCGTGAACCTCGCCGATAAACGCGTTAATTAGTGTTTAAGGGAGGCGAGCAATAATGTTAACCGACGAACAACAACTGGGCGGCATAAAAGAACAGGAAGGGCACTGGGTGGCGGTCACCGATCTCATGGCTGGCCTGATGATGGTCTTCTTGTTGATCTCGGTGGTGTTCATGATCAACGTAGAATTACAGCGTAAAAAAATTACCGATGTGGCCATCCTCTACGATCACCTGCGCACCCAACTGTACGAAGACCTGCTGGCAGAATTCTCACCCGATCTGGCCCGTTGGGGAGCCGAGATAGACCCCGACCTAACCTTTCGCTTCAACAAAACCGAACTCATGTTTGCCAAGGCAGAGTCCAGCCTCAACGCACCATTTAAAATCATTCTGGCCGATTTTTTTCCCCGTTATGTAAAAATTATCACCGCCCAAAAATACCGTGAAGACATCCTCGAGGTACGTATCGAAGGGCATACCTCTAGTGCTTGGCTGGGGGCCAGCGACGAAGACACGGCCTACATTTATAACATGGCATTAAGCCAGGCCAGAACCCGTTCTACGCTGGCCTATGTGTTATTTTTACCCGAAGTCAGCGGTGACAAAAAATGGCTGCGCACTTACTTAACGGCCAACGGCTTATCGTCGAGCAAGGTTATCAAGGACAAACATCAACTGGAAAACAGCGAACGCTCGCGCCGCGTTGAATTTAAAATTCGCACCGATGCCGAAGGCAAGATCGCCAGCATACTGGAGGATGTACTGCCTTAATGAAACTCACAGATTTTAAACAAGATGCCAGCTTCAATCGCCTGCGCATGTTAATGGGCAGCCAAGAATACGGCCACTTTGAATTATTCGACCCGCAGCGGCACCTCAGTTGGCAGGAGCGTCAATTCCTCGCAGGCCACTGGCTAGAGGTTCCCACTGGGGTGCTGCATGCCTACCAAGATCACACCCTAGCCTACAAAAATAGCCATGTGTTCAGCAAAACCGAACAGCACTTTCATTTTTCTCTGTGCGATAAACTTAAAAATCGCATCAGCCAAGGGCGTTTATCTGCCATAGAGGTTACTCTGAGTGCCGAACTGCTGGCAGAGAAACAGGTCTGTGAATATTGCCTGCATGCGGTGAGCTATCAAGG
>CAJXIK010000200.1 GCA_913054445.1 uncultured Bermanella sp. | reverse complement strand
CAAGGTGGTATGTACCATCAACGGCGGGCACATCGTTTATCGGCTTTAAGCAGTGAGGCTCGGCTTGCTATTAAGCCAGCTTCTCTACTCCTCTAGCGTCAGACCCCTAGTGGCCGACGCCAGTTGATCTGGGTCTTCCGAGGCCATCTTGATCATCAGGCGTAAATCATTGGCGCTGTCGGCGTGGGTGAGGGCATCTTCATAGGTGATCTCACCGGCCTGATGCAGGTTAAACAAGCCTTGATCGAAGGTTTGCATACCCAGCTCACCCGACTTACTCATGAGCGCCTTCAGCTCATGCACCTCTCCCTTGCGAATTAAATCCGCCGCCAGCGGCGTGTTAATCAACACTTCCACCACGGCTCTGCGCCCCTTGCCATCTGGGGTGGGAATCAATTGCTGAGCCACGATGGCCTTCAGGTTAAAGGATAGATCCATCCATATTTGCGAATGCAAGTCGGATGGGAAGAAGTGAATCACTCGGTCCAGCGCCTGGTTGGCATTGTTGGCGTGCAGGGTCGCCAAACACAGGTGGCCGGTCTCGGCGAAGGTGATGGCGTGGTTCATGGTTTGGGCGGTGCGCACTTCTCCAATCATGATCACATCCGGTGCCTGTCGCAGAGTATTTTTAAGGGCGATCTCGAAACTGGCGGTGTCTAGCCCCACCTCGCGCTGGGTGACGATACAGCCCTGATGCTGGTGAATGAACTCGATGGGGTCTTCGATGCTGATGATATGCCCACGGCTGTTTTGATTGCGATAACCAATCATGGAGGCCAGCGAGGTCGACTTACCCGCCCCCGTGCCCCCCACAAACAACACTAGACCACGCTTACTCATGGCCAGTTGTTTGATGATATCGGGCAAACCCAACTGCTCTATTTGCGGGATACGGGTCTCGATGCGGCGCAACACTATGCCCGGCAGGTTACGCTGATAGAAGGCACTGGCCCGAAAACGCCCCACGCCACTGGCCGACACCGCAAAGTTAAGTTCTTTGACACTCTTAAACTCGGCACCCTGTTCTTTATTCATTAAAGAAAAAATAACTTCATGGGTCTGCTCTGGGCTTAACGGGGTCTTGGTCACCGCATGAATGCGCCCGTGCACCTTCATGCTCGGTGGCATGCCGGTGGTGATGAACAGATCTGAGGCGTTCTTATCTACCATCAGCCGCAATAATTTATCAATTTCCATCGTCTTCGCCCTCGGGCCATGTTCGCGGCCCGCTTAATATTAGGCCCATGAGCCGGTTTTTTTAGTATTAGAAGTTTTCTGGGGTCTTGGCTTTTTCGCGTGCGGCTTCTGGGGTAACGAGGCCTTTTTGCACGAGGTTTTTAAGGCTCTGATCCATGGTGACCATGCCCACGCCAGCGCCGGTCTGTATGGCCGAATACATCTGCGCCACTTTGTCTTCACGAATCAGGTTGCGTATGGCCGGGGTGCCGATCATGATCTCGTGACAGGCCACGCGACCACCGCCCTTCTTCTTCAGCAGGCACTGTGAAATCACCGCTTGTAAGGACTCAGATAACATAGAGCGCACCATGGATTTTTCTTCTGCGGGGAAAACATCCACGATACGGTCAATGGTTTTGGCGGCGCTGGTGGTGTGCAGGGTGCCGAACACACAGTGGCCGGTTTCGGCGGCGGTGAGTGCTAGGCGTATGGTCTCGAGGTCACGCATCTCGCCCACCAGAATGACGTCTGGATCTTCACGCAGGGCAGAGCGCAGCGCCTCGTTAAAACCTAGAGTATCGCGATGCACTTCCCGCTGGTTAATGAGGGACTTCTTGCTCTGATGAACAAATTCTATGGGGTCTTCCACGGTGAGGATATGCTTGTAATGGCTCTCGTTCACATAATCGACCATGGCCGCGAGGGTAGTAGACTTACCCGAGCCAGTGGGCCCGGTCACCAGCACTAGGCCCCTGGGCTTGACCGCTAATTCTTTAAATATTTGCCCCATGCCTAAATCGTCACAGGTTAAGACCTTAGAGGGAATAGTACGAAACACCGCCCCAGCACCGCGGTTGTGGTTGAAGGCGTTAACACGGAAACGCGCCACTCCGGGCACATCGAAGGAGTAATCTGTCTCTAGAAACTCTTCAAAGTCTTTGCGCTGTTTGTCGTTCATGATGTCATACACGAGGGCATGCACTTCTTTATGACTCAAGGCAGGCAGGTTGATGCGGCGAATATCACCATCCACTCGGATCATGGGGGGTAAGCCGGCCGACAGGTGTAAATCTGATGCCCCTTGCTTGGCAGAAAAGGCTAATAACTCGGTGATATCCATGAACGTCTCATACTCCGTTGTGCGCTTGGCTGATATTGAGCCCAAGAACTATCCTAGTGTAGTTCATCCTTAATCCAGACCATGCGATAATCACTGAGGCTGTTATACAATGGCAATGCCTATTTATATTGCCCAGCATTGTAACCACACCTGAAAATAAAACCATGACCGATTTAGCAACTAAAAACAATTTAGCCCAGTGTTTGTCTAGGGTTAAGCAGCAAATTGCCGAGGCCAGTACAACCTCACTGCATCCCGAACCCGCCGTTGAATTGCTAGCGGTGTCGAAGAAACACCCAGCCGCCAAGATTCAGCAGCTGTTTGCCCTCGGGCAATCGCGTTTCGGTGAAAATTATGTGCAGGAGGGGGTAGCGAAAGTACAGGCATTGGCTCACCTGGCCATCGACTGGCATTTTATTGGCCCTTTGCAATCCAACAAGAGCCGTTTGGTGGCCGAGCACTTTCATTGGCTGCACACCCTCGACAGCCTCAAGCTAGCGCGCCGCCTAAACGCACAAAGGCCGGTGGATATGGCCCCCTTAAACATCCTTATTCAGGTCAACATCAGTCAGCAGGCGAGCAAATCGGGCATCAGCCTAGCGCAAGTAGCCGCACTGGCAGGTGCCATCGACACCCTCGACAACCTATGCCTACGCGGCCTCATGTGCATCCCCGCCCCCGAGGATGAGAGCCACTTAAGAGCTGATTTTTTAGCCATGCATGAACAATTTAGCGCCCTGCAAAAACAGTATCCCCAACTCGATACGCTCTCCATGGGCATGTCTGCCGACCTTGGCCTAGCCATAGAATGTGGCAGCACTATGGTACGCGTGGGCAGCGCCATCTTTGGTCAACGACCTTAAACCCTAACAAACAGGAATTCTCATGAGTACCATTGCATTCATCGGCGCGGGCAACATGGCCAGCGCCATCATAGGTGGTTTAATTGAAAACGGCTTCGATCGCCACAAAATTTGGGCCAGCGCGCCCCACCAGGCAGAGCTAGACACACTTGCCAGCACCCTAGGCATTCACACCACCACAGATAACAGCCGCGCGCTAGCGGCGGCCGATGTGGTGATACTGGCGGTTAAGCCGCAGGTCATGGAAAGCGTGCTGGTGCCGCTGCAAGACAGCTTGCAAGCAAAGCGGCCACTGCTTATTAGCGTAGCGGCGGGCATCAACTTACACAGCCTAGCCAGCTGGAGCGGAGGCGACTTGGCCATCGTACGCTGCATGCCTAACACCCCAGCCCTCGTGCAGCAGGGAGCCAGTGGTTTGCTGGCCAACGACCTAGTCAGCGCCTCCCAAAAGACGCTGAGCAGCCAAATTCTCGACGCGGTGGGCATGAGCGTATGGGTGCAAAGTGAAGCGGAACTAGATGCCGTCACCGCCGTATCCGGCAGCGGCCCCGCCTACTTCTTTTTATTCATGGAGGCCATGGTGGCCGCTGGCAGCAAGTTGGGATTAAGCCCAGAGACCGCCACCGCCCTCACCTTAAAGACCGCCTTGGGGGCCGCTACTATGGCCAGCCAGAGCGACGATAGCCCCGCCCAGTTGCGCAAGAAGGTCACCTCTCCCAACGGCACCACCGAAAAAGCCATCAACCGCTTTATAGAGCAAGACCTACACAATGTGGTTGAGCAGGCATTACAAGCCGCCAACGACCGCAGCGTCGAGTTATGTGAGGAGCTGGGCGCTAAATCGCCTTAAAACCCAGAACAAGCTCACTTCACTGAACCTCCGCCAGCCTGAAATGGCGGAGGTTCAGTTTGCGGTCGCCGTCAATCCGTCCCTGGAGACTTCCCAGGATAATCGCATTAAAATAAGCGCAGGGATCAATCTGTGGAACCCGCCTGACCAAAGTTGGGTTTAGTGCTTTTTTAG
>CAJXIK010000199.1 GCA_913054445.1 uncultured Bermanella sp. | reverse complement strand
AGCTTTATCAAGCTTTCGCCATTGTCTTGAGAGATGATGGCCACTATTTTGACCGGCATTATATTTAATATGCTGCTGTCTTTGGGCTGGCTCAGGCACAGGCTTACGTCGCTGGCTTGAATACAGAGGCGAATGGGGCCTGGCCGTAAGCCCGCTTGCACAGGGGTGTATAAAACCTGTTGCAGTAACTTTACCTGATTGATATCGCGGTTTTCATCTTGGCTGGCATCATGGTCGAGCAGGGTGCCGTCGATGATGGAACCCGCCTTGGCAGCTTGGTTGAAGCCATGCTGTACCTCTTGCAGTAATTCCACCAGCGGGCCGATTTTTTCGATGCGGCTCTCATCACCTTGTTTGTTTAATAAGATTACTCGCTCGGCCAGCTGCATGACCTCATCTAGGTTGTGGCTCACGTAGAGGATGGGCAGTTGCCATCGTTCACAGATGTGACGCAGGTAGCGCATGATCTCTTGCCTGCTGTGCCAGTCGAGGGAGGCCAGGGGCTCGTCCATGAGCAATAAATCCGGTTTGCTTAATAGGGTGCGGGCCAAGGAGACCCGTTGTTTCTCACCGCCACTGAGTTGGCGCGCGCTTTTATGCAGCAAGGGTTGCAGGTCAAGGGCGGCGATCACCTGTTGCCAGTCTTGCGGCTGGGCAGCGGAGCGTTTAAAGGCGAACTGCAAGTTGCCCTGCACGTTAAGGTGCGAAAATAATTGGCTGTCTTGAAACACGACCCCCACGTTGCGCCGATGGCAGGGCCGATGAATGCGCTTGGCGGTGTCCTGCCAACTCACCCCTTGAAACTCAATGTTGCCGAGGCAGGGCTCGAGGCCCGCGATGGCGCGCAATAGGTGGCTCTTGCCACAGCCACTGCTGCCAAACAGCACGTGTATCGCCGGTTTTAGCCATTCGATCTGACACTGGGCATGCAATTTAAAGTGGGGTTTATTGATGCGAATATCGATGGATAAAGACAGGGGCTTCATAATAAGCCCCCCTGATGTTTGCGTGTTCGGTAAATGATTGTCAGCAGGGTGAAGGAAATCAATAACAAGAGCGCCGACAGGCCGTGAGCCTGGGCATACTCCATGGCCTCGACCTGTTCGTAGATGGCGATGGATATCACTTGGGTGTGTCCGGGAATGTTGCCGCCAATCATTAACACGACGCCAAATTCCCCTAGGGTGTGGGCAAACCCTAGGGTGGCGGCGCTGATGTAGGCCGGTTTGGCGAGGGGCAATATAACGCTACGAAAGCCATCCCAGAAAGAGGCTTTAAGCGTGTAGGCCACCTCTAGCGGCTTCTTGCCAATGAGGGTAAAGCCATTTTGCAACGGCTGCACCACAAACGGCAGGCTGTAAATTACCGAGCCAATGAGTAAGCCGCTGAAACTAAAGGCTAGGGTGGTGCCTCCCCATGAGGCCGCCAGCCAGCCCCCCGGCCCATCTGGCCCCAGTGCAATCAATAAATAAAAGCCCAGCACGGTGGGCGGTAACACTAACGGCAGCGCCACTAGGGCCTCTACCAGCGCCTTGCCGGTGAACTCAGAATGCGCGAGCCACCAGGCCAGCGGCGTGGCCAGCACGAGTAAAATGAGGGTGCTAAATAGGGCCAGCTGCAAGGTTAACCATAGCGCCTCCATTAATGCGCCGCCCGCTTAGGCAGGGTATAGCCCTGCTGCACGATGATGCTGTGTGCGTGTTCGCTTGCTAAGAAATGCATAAAATCCATGCTGACTTTTTTATGGTTGAGGCGCAATGCCAACTGTTCGATGGGGCTATGGTAGTCCTCGGGAACCTCGATGAAGCGAGCGCCGGGCAGCTGTTTAACCATAGAGTATGCCACAAAGCCCGCATCCACGTTGCGGCTGTGGATAAACTGATACACCTGAGCGACATTTTGCCCACGAATCAGCCTGCCTTGCCATTTATCCAGCAACTGTAAGTGTTGTAGGGTCTGTTGTGCGGCTAGGCCATAGGGGGCCAGCTTGGCGTTGGCGAGGGCGAGTCTCGCCAATAATTGGCCACCGAGTAGCTGCTGTAAGCGACGACCATTGTGAGCTAATGTTTGATTGGGCAGGGCGTGTGCGCTCAACAGGGCCAGCCGACCCAAGGCATAGGTCTGTAAGGCCGAGGGGCCAAGCTGGCGCGTGTTTTTTAGCTGGGCATACACGGCACGGGGGTGTTGGTGGTTGGCCGCCAAGAAAATATCGAACGGCGCACCGTGCAAAATCTGGTTGCTGAGGTGGCCGGTGCCCGCACTTATGATAGTGAGGCGGTGGCCTGTCTGTTGTTCGAACTCTACCTTGAGTACCTCGAGGGTGGCCTTAAAGTTGGCGGCCACCGCCACATGTAATGGCTCGCTCGAGGCGGGCGCAGACATGAAAGTCACGGCCAGCACCAGCAGCCTAAGAATGCTTGGGGTCATCTTGTTGCCACTTGTGTAGGGCCTCCTCATCTTTCTTTAGGGTTTCCACCCAGCGCGGCCCTTGCCGGGTGGTTTCCTTCTTCCAGAAGGGAGCCTGTTTCTTTAAGTAGTCCATGATGAAATGGCAGGCCTCGAAGGCGGCCTCGCGGTGGCTGCTGCTGACCCCCACAAATACAATTTGCTCGGCCAGTTGCAACTGCCCCACGCGGTGAATCAAGCGCACCCGAGAAAGGGGCCAGCGCTGCTTGGCTTGCGTTATGATGCCCGCTAGGGCCTTTTCGGTCATGGCGGGGTAATGCTCTAAAAACAGGCCGGTGACGTCGCTGCCCTGGTTGAAATCACGCACGAGGCCGCTAAAGAAAACGATGGCGCCGTCTTGTGAGTTGTGGTCACGCAGCTGGGCGTACTCATGGGCCACATCGAAGTCGGCCTCTTGCACGCTTAAAAAATCGTATGGGCTGCTTAGGGTCATGTTAACCGCCCGTGACCGGAGGGAAAAAGGCCACCTCGTTGCCGTCTAAGACCTGAGCGTCCAATGGCACAATGTCTTGGTTTAGCGCGCACATTAATGCCGGATTCGCCAAAAAATCACGCCACTGGGGGTGCTTCTTTAGCACGGCCTGCTGTACGTCGGCGACGGTACAGGGGGTAGCAATGGTCAGCGTGAGGCCATCGCTTTTTAGTTGCTCGCGCAGTTGTGCAAAAAAAACAATATTAATCATCGTTAGCCCTATTTTTCTTTGGCCACAAAGTGACCGGATTTTCCGCCTTGTTTTTCCAGCACGCGCAGGCCGCCGATTTCCATGTCCTTGTCTACCGCCTTACACATGTCGAACAGGGTGAGGGCGGCCACCGAGGCGGCGGTTAATGCCTCCATTTCTACCCCAGTTTGCCCGGCCAGCTTACACAGAGATTCGATGCGGATACGGTTGTGTTGCGGCTGAGCTTCAAACTCTACTTTTACTTTAGACAGCATCAAAGGGTGGCACAAAGGAATGAGCACACTGGTCTGCTTGGCGGCTTGAATGCCGGCGATGCGGGCCACGGCGAACACATCTCCCTTGTGATGGTTGCCCTCTAGAATCATGGCTAGGGTGGCTGGCTGCATGTTGATGAAGGCTTCGGCGCGGGCGGTGCGGGCGCTGACGATTTTCTCGCTAACGTCGACCATGTTGGCCTCGCCCTGGCTGTTGATGTGTGTAAAACCCATGCTCATTAACCCCTGCTCTGACAGTTTTCTAAATCTACTTTTTTAAGCTGAGCCACGAAGTTACATGGCCCATGACGGCTGTCTAGCTGCTGGCCGATGATGTCATCCCAAGCTGTCTTGCAGGCGTTGGTGGAACCCGGCATACAGAAAATAATAACCTTGTTGGCCATGCCCGCGATGGCGCGGCTTTGGATGGTGCTGGTGCCAATTTGCTGGTGGCTGATGTGACGAAACAGCTCACCGAAGCCCTCTACCGTTTTATCAAGCAGAGGCGTGACCGCCTCTGGGGTGCTGTCGCGGCTGGTGAAGCCGGTGCCGCCGGTGATTAATACCCCCTGAATGTCATCGCTGGCAATCCATTGTGATAAGGCTGCGCGAATTTGGTAGATGTCATCGATGACAATTTTCTTGTCGCTGAGGGTGTGGCCTGCGCCTTGTAAGCGCTCGACCAACAGCTGGCCGCTGGTGTCGGTGGCGGAGTTGCGGCTATCGCTCACGGTGAGCACCGCTAAATTTAACGGCACGAAGATGTCGGTCTTGGATTTTGCCATGTTGAATCACCTACTAAATCTTAATATACGTTTAAAAAATTGGCTAAAACCTAGGCTGTTAACGGGCCAATGGCTGTG
>CAJXIK010000198.1 GCA_913054445.1 uncultured Bermanella sp. | reverse complement strand
GTTGCGGTTAGTACTGCTTAAATGAGTGTTACGTTTATTTTTTAATTAAGGTGCCATTAAAACGAAAAATGCTCGGCATCGAGATCCATGAGGCTCTCGGCCCCACTGAGCATAGTGGCCACATAGCCACGGCTTCTTGGCAGCAAGCGCTTAAAGTAAAACTGTGCCGTCTTAATCTTTGCCTTATAAAAATCTTGTTCCGTGGTGCCTGAGTCTAAGGTCTGTTGTGCCACCAGCGCCGCCTGCGCCCAGAAATAAGCCAGCACTAGGTAACCGGAGTACATGAGAAAATCGACCGAGGCCGCACCCACTTCTTCTGGATTTTCTTGGGCGGCACGGGCGATATCTGCAACCAGTAGCCCCCACTCTTTATTATGCTTCAGCAGTTCCTGAAGCATGCTGCCCACCTCTCCCGATTGCTCGTTGGACGCACAAAACTGTTCGATCTGCTGGCTAAATAGCTGTAGATTTTGAGCGCCGTCGGCGAGAATTTTGCGACCGATGAGGTCCAGCGCCTGAATGCCGGTGGTGCCTTCGTAAATACAGGCAATGCGCGCGTCGCGTACATTTTGCTCCATGCCCCATTCCTGCACATAACCATGACCGCCGAAGCACTGCAGCCCCATGTTGGCCGCTTCAAAGCCCACTTCAGATAAAAAAGCTTTAGCAATGGGGGTAAGCAAACCCAGCTGCCCATTGGCTTGAGTTTTTTGGGCAGCATCATCCCCGTATTCGATCACATCCAGCAATTTGGCAATGTAATAATTTAACATCCTGCCGCCTTCGGCGATGGCTTTTTGCGACAATAATAAGCGGCGTACATCTGGGTGCACAATAATCGGGTCCGCCGGACCATCGGGGTTTTTAGGGCCGCTCGAGGCGCGCATCTGTAAGCGCTCTTTGCTGTAGGCGAGGGATTTTTGAAAGCCTACTTGCGCGTGGGTCACGCCCTGAATACCAATGGCCAGTCGAGCGCTGTTCATGAAGGTGAACATGCAGTTCAGGCCCTTATTGGGCGCACCCAATAGATAACCGGTGGCACCGTCGAAGTTCATGACACAGGTGGGGCTGGCCTTAAGCCCCATCTTATGTTCGATGGAACCGCAGGTGACGGCATTGCGCTGGTCGAGCGCGCCGGGCATAAATTTAGGGACGATGAATAACGAAATGCCCTTCACCCCAGCTGGTGCATCAGGGAGGCGCGCCAACACGATGTGCACAATGTTTTGCGACATGTCCTGCTCACCACCGGTAATGAATATCTTAGTGCCACTTAAACGATATGAGCCATCGGCATGGGCTTCGGCCTTAGTACGCAGCATACCTAGGTCGGTGCCGCAGTGAGGTTCGGTTAAACACATAGTGCCCGACCATCGGCCTTCGACCATCTTCGGCAAGTAGGTTGTTTTCTGTTCGGCGGTGCCCCAGCTTTTAAGGGTATCGATGGCACCGCTGGTGCCTAGGCTTAAAAACGACCAAGAGATATTGGCCGACATGAGCATCTCATTCATCATGGCGCCCATGGAGATGGGCAGCCCCTGACCACCAAACTCGCTTTCCACCGTGAGGCCGGGCCAGCCGCCCTCACAGTATTGCTCATAAGATTCTTTGAATCCGTCGGGAGTGGTGACCACTCCGTCATTAAATTTGCAGCCTTGCTGATCGCCTGTTTGATTTAAAGGCGCCAATACTTGGCTGGTAAATTTTGCCCCTTCTGCGCGAATGGCCGCAATGAGTTCGGCATTGAGATCTTCACAACCGGGTAACGATGCATAATGCGCGGGCATGCCTAACAGTTCGTTCATTACAAACTGCATATCACGTTGCGGTGCTTGATAATGGGTCATAGCAAGGCCTACAGAATTAACGGTATAGATGAAGGGACAAAATAGATTTAGCCCGCGGTGGCCGCCTCAAAGAGTGCGACCACCGCGGGTGTTTACGAGGGAGTTACGAGGGCTTAGATGAACATGCCGCCGTTAACATCGATGACGTCGCCGCTTAGGTAATCGTTTTCTAGGATCATCTCTACGGTCTGAGCGATGTTGTTAACGCTGCCAATGCGGCCCAAAGGAATGGTGCTGGCCAGTTGCTTTAATGCTTCTGGAGGCATAGTGCGCAACAAATCGGTTTCGATGGCACCCGGAGCAATAGCCATGGAACGGATATTGAATTTTGCCAATTCTTTTGACCATACGCGGCTCATGGCCACGATGCCTGCTTTGGCAGCTGAGTAGTTAGTCTGGCCAAAGTTGCCACGGAATGCCGCCGAAGACATGTTGATGATGCAACCTTCTTCGATCTTCTGTTCAACCATGTGAGAAGCCGCTTCACGGGTACATAAGAATGCGCCCTTCATGTGTACGTCAACCACTAGGCTGAAGTTTTCGGCAGACAATTTCTTAACCACTTTGCCATCTTTAACTTTAATCAAGGTGGCATCGCGTAGAATACCGGCGTTATTCACTAGGCCGTGTACCGCACCAAAATCTTTAACGATTTGCTCGAAGGTCGCGACTACGGTTTCTTCATCGGTAACGTTACAAACGTAACCGATAGCTTCAGAACCAGCAGCTGCAACCAGCTCGCATGTTTCCTTCATGGCGCCTTCATCGAGGTCAAGCAAGGCAAGCTTCGCGCCTTTCTTAGCCAAGGTTAGGGCAATAGCGCGACCAATACCGCGACCGCCACCAGTGATAGCAACAACTTTATTATTAATATCCATCGTCTTCTCTTATTTCTGCTTCGTGTATTAAAATAAATTCCGCCGTGATTATGGCGGGATTATTCTGAAAACAAAATGATATATTCCGTCATTGAAGCTGTCTAAAACGTGGCGCAATTAAACCAAAAAACCCCCATAATCTTTACTTTATGGGGGTTTCTGCTGTTTTAATGCGCTGTGCGATTTAGAAGCCCATGGAATAGGATGCGGCTACCTCGAACTGGCTCATCTTCACGGTGATCGCCTGGCTTTGGCTCTGATCCAAGCTATTGGCACCGCTCAGGCTGTTTTCGGGGGCGTACATGACGCTTATGTCAAAGTGGCTATTACTATCAATCTTATGGCCAAAACCGGCGGTAAAGTGCTCTTCGATCACCGCTGGGGTCAGGATGGCGAACAACACCTCGGATGAGTCGATGGGCTGTTCGGTTTTGCTGTAACCCACGCGCCATGTGTTGACGTGGTCGGCGCTCCACTGGTAACCCAGCTTATAGACGGTCATGTCGTTCCAACCAAAACCGGCACCGCCTGCCCCTCCCAAGCAACCATTCTGATCGCTTGGGTTACATTGGGTAAATAACGGGCTCATGGGGTTGCCCACCGACGCCACGGCGGAATATTCGATGTGCTGCACATCGAGCATCAACTGGCCGCCGTCGGCGATATTGAAGGCGGCACCCACCACCCAGGTAGCAGGAATATCGAAGCTGCCTTGCTTGGCAAAGAGGCCGGCGTAATCCTCAAATTTACCCATTTCGACCTTAGGCTGATAGCTCAAGCCTAGGCTTATGAGCGGGCTAGGCTGGTACTGAACGCCTGCACGCAGACCGAAGCCCGAGGCGCTGTCGGTGCCATTATTGGTGACCTTAGTCGGTGCGACGGAAAAATTCGCTAAGTTTGCCAGGCCGGTCGCCGAAAATGTTTGGTAAGCCATGAAGCCGGTGATACCCGCCGAGACATTGTGTGCGGCAAAATGCTTGGCATAGGTGAGGCCCATGAACACCTGTGCTAAATCGACCCCAGTGGTGCCCGCGCCAAAGGTGCCCACCGTAGGAGGCAAACCGCCGATGGCTGCGCCACCCTTGTATTCTGTGTTCATACCACCATTGGCGATAATAGAAAATGCCCAGCGGCTGTTGTCGTCTATGCGCTTGCTCACAGCCATCTGTGGAATCGCGAATAATTCGTTGCCGCTGTCTGCACCCTGATTGTCCGTTAAGCCGTAATCCCGTGATGGGGTAAACAGGCTCGCGCTAAGCTCCCAACCGTTATTAGCCTGAATTAAGGTGGCTGGATTGGTGCTGAGGCTTAATATATCCCCCCCTAAAGCCGCACCCGCGCCGGCGGTGCCTTTCTGTGCGGTGCTGACACCGTGACTTAAATAGCCGTTGGTGGCGAAGCTTGGGCTGGCCGCCAAGCTGAGTAACGAGGCTAGGCCCACTAGGGTGGCAGAGATGCGATGGCTCATGATGTTTTCCCGAGAGGCTAGAATTTAAAAGACGCGAATAATAGCGAAAGCGCATAAACAGGGCCAATACCTTAGTG
>CAJXIK010000197.1 GCA_913054445.1 uncultured Bermanella sp. | reverse complement strand
GCGGTCTCGATCATGATGCGTTCAAATATGGGCACGGCCCCATCCAGCAGGGATTTTTTTCCCTGGGCTAATTGTTGGTCGGCCCAGTTGCGCAGCGCCTGTTCCCAGTTATTGCTGGTGGTGACTTTCTCGTCGCGGTTTAACAATTCTGGTGGTAAATCGTTTTTATGTACCTCACGACCCGATGCCATCACCGTGATCCAGCGACAGGTGTTTTCCAGCTGGCGCACATTACCCGGCCAGGCTAGGGTACACAGGTATTCTTCGGTATCACTCTTTAATACCTTAGGGTCGACCCCTAATTCTTCGGCGGCACGATTTAAGAAATGGTGCAGCAGGCGGGGCACGTCTTCGCGGCGTTCGTGCAAGGCAGGCAGGTGAATGCGAATAACATTTAGGCGATGAAATAAATCTTCGCGGAACTTGCCCTCGATAACCAAATCTTCCAAATTTTGGTGGGTGGCGGCGATGATGCGCACGTTCACCTTAACCGGCGTGCTACCTCCCACTCGATAAAATTCACCATCGGCCAACACGCGCAACAAACGGGTCTGGGTATCGGCGGGCATGTCCCCAATTTCATCTAGGAACAGGGTGCCGCCATCGGCTTGCTCGAAGCGCCCACGCCGCTGGCCACCGGCACCGGTGAAGGAGCCTTTCTCGTGGCCAAACAATTCGGATTCAATTAAATCCTTGGGAATTGCCGCCATGTTTAGGGCCACAAAAGCCTCGCTGCTACGCGGGCTGTGTTTGTGCAGGGCGTGGGCCACCAACTCTTTGCCGGTTCCCGATTCGCCGTTAATTAGTACGGTAATGTTGGAATGAGATAGGCGGCCAATGGCACGAAAGACCTCCTGCATGGCAGGGGCTTCGCCTATGATTTCGGTGTTCTGGTAGTCCTGATCGCTAAGGGTATCGTTGGCCGCCGCATTGCCTTGTTTGTGGCTGATGGCGCGCTTCATGAGATCCACCGCCTCGTCCACATCGAATGGCTTAGGCAAGTACTCGAAGGCACCTGTTTGATAGGAGTTAACCGCGCTGTCTAGGTCGGAATGGGCGGTCATGATGATCACCGGAATATCCGGTTGCACCTCGTGAATTTTTTTTAATAAACTTAAGCCATCTATGCCGGGCATGCGCACATCGCTGATGATGGCATCGGGTATTTCACGGTTTAAGGCATTCAATACCTTGTCGCCATTTTCGAAAGAAAGGCTCTCGATGTTTTCTTGCTCTAGGGCTTTTTCTAGTACCCAGCGGATTGAGCGGTCATCATCAATAATCCAAACTTTGTTCATATCGTGGTTTCCGTATTTAGTATGCGTGATGCGGCGTCGATGTAGACGCAGTTTTTATGGGGTTAAATTCAAGCGCGCTGGGGGTAATCATCGAGACTTAATTCCAGCGGTAAATAAATAGAAAAAACGGTGCAACCGGGTTCGCTGTCGCACTCGATGATGCCCTGATGCTGATTAATGATGGACTGGGCAATCGATAATCCGAGGCCGGTGCCATCGGCGCGGCCGCTGACCATAGGGTAAAACAAACTTTCGCGAATGGCCTCGGGAATGCCTGGGCCGTTATCTATGATGCTGATATGCAAGACCAAGCGGTGGCGTGTGTGGCCAATGGTGAACTGACGAATGGTGCGCGTCTTTAAGGTGATCTTAGCGTCTTGGCGAGCGTGCTCGCGCTCGGGTTGCAAGGCCTGCATGGCGTTGCGAGTGATGTTGAGCACCACCTGAATGAGCTGTTCTTTGTCGGCTAAAAACTCCGGAATGCTAGGGTCGTAGTCGCGCGCCATGAGGATGCTCTGTTCGGTTTCCACATTGATGAGCTGGTAAATACGCTCCAGCACCTCATGGATATTGGTGTACTCACGCTCCAGTAACTTATTGGGCCCCAGCATCTTATCCACGAGGTTACGCAGGCGATCCACCTCATCTATGATGATTTGGGTAAATTCCTTGAGTTCATCTGTGGCCAGCTGGCGGGACAATAATTGCGCGCTGCCGCGAATGCCCCCTAGGGGGTTTTTGATTTCATGGGCCATGCCGCGCACTAAGACCTGAGTGGTGGCCTGAGTGTTGATGAGGTCTTCTTCACGGCTAATGCGCATGAGCAGGTCACGGCTGTGCATCTCGACCAACAGGCATGAGCTTTTATCAAACTCCACTGGGCTTACACTGTAATCTAGGATGATTTCCTGGCCGTTGCTGATGCTCACCTGAGCCTCGCGCTTGGTATAGGCTTGCTCAAACTCGATGCTGTCGTGCAGAGTCTGGCGTTTTTCGAAGCGATCACTGAAGAAGTGTATCACCGGCTCTCCCACGCAACGGCGGCCGCTCACCTGCAACAGGGCTTCTGCTGCCGGGTTTAAATAACGCACCGTTAAGTCCTGATTTAGCACTAGGATAGCCGTATCGAGGTGATTGATGAGTTGCTTGTAAAAAACAAAGTCAGTCAAAGTGTTTGTTCCTAGATCCCGAGGGGGGAGCGATATTAGATGTAGGGTTTAGCAATAAACAAGCCAGCTCTTCGGTGGCCTTAGGGAATAGTATTAAAAATAGGTTGGCTTGGAAAACGGGACACCCTAAAAGCACGAATGCCCACTTGAACCTAAGCCTATTTGGTCATTAAATTTCCGTGAGCGCAAAGCATTGCACCTGCCATAGGCTAGTTTGCTTGGGCGGCCACAGAAAAGAAGTTCAATATCTTCGCAGCCAAAATAACGAAACTTCAGAGTTGACAGTGCGTTCTAGTATTAAAGGCCATCGTAGATGCTATTCGTGTGTTGTCGGTACGCTCTAATTTGCCTTAGGGCGGTTCAATATGGACGGGCGCTGCACATGAATGCGGCGTTTAGGGCTGGCGATGAGGAGTTTGCCTCGGTGCTTTACTTGCACTTGCAGCAAGTGGGAGCCACGGTGAATGTTTTCTAACTGGAACTGCAATCGAGCGCCACGCTTAACCGCGATGCCATCCACTAACAGGGTGATCTCATGCTGGGGCTGCAAGCCTGGGCTTATTTGCAGCTGCACGGTGATGTTACCAGCATTGCCTGCGGTGATGATGGACTCTTGCTTGGGGCTGATGATGTTGAGCTGGCCATAGCCTTCAGATTGGTCGGCATTGTTCGCGGTGATTTTTTTATCCACAGGCGGGGCTTTAAGGGGTTTGAGTTTTTGAATCTTGGGCAGATCTACCACCTTAGCGTCGGCTGGGGGCTCATCGCCGTATACGCGGATGCCCTGTTCGTTGATCCAGCTATAAACGTCGGCACTGGCTAGCGGGCTACATAACGAGACTAACAACGAGGCTAGCAAGAGGAAATGTGGGGTAAGTGGTTTCATGCTGAGGGCCTAGGGTGGATGAGCTTACTCTAGCGTAATTTAATTGAAAGCAACATGGCGGCATGCGGGAATTGTGGGTTGGGTGGTTGAGCCATAAATTCAACCTGTGGGAATCCGCCTGACCAAAACCCACTTAGCGGTAGACTCTCAATTACATAGGGCATTGCAGCTTGTAAGGTTTGAGCTTGGAATGGTAGTGCTTCAGTTTGGGGTCTTTAAAACAGGGAGGTTTTAAGCAAGCGCCCAGGGACGGTTTACAGCGGCCGCAAATTGAAGCGCTACCATTTCAGGCTGGCGGAGTTAGTAGTGAGAGGGTTCATGACTTAGAGGTTTTACTGGGCATAAAAAAAGGGCCGCATAAGCGGCCCTTTCTGTAATCAAATACTCGCTCTGAAATTATACAGAGTAGTAAAGATCGAATTCTACAGGGTCATGAATAGTTGTGCTCCAGTGAGCACGTTTATTACATGACCCTAGACAACTCTATACAGAGTAGTAAAGATCGAATTCTACAGGGTGAGTAGTGTGCTCAACCTTGTAAACGTCTTCCATCTTAAGATCGATGTAAGCTTCGATCATGTCTTCGGTGAACACGTCACCTTGAGTCAAGAAGCTCATGTCTTTCTTAAGCTCGCTCAAGGCTTCACGTAGAGAACCGGCTACCTGAGGGATGGCAGCGGCTTCTTCAGCTGGAAGGTCATATAGATCTTTATCAGCAGCATCGCCAGGGTGAATCTTGTTCTTAACGCCGTCGATACCGGCCATAAGCATGGCAGCGAATGCAAGGTATGGGTTAGCACATGGATCAGGGAAACGAGCTTCAACACGCTTACCTTTAGGAGATGCAACGTATGGGATACGGATAGAAGCAGAACGGTTACGTGCAGAGTACGCAAGCATTACAGGGGCTTCGAAACCAGG
>CAJXIK010000196.1 GCA_913054445.1 uncultured Bermanella sp. | reverse complement strand
TATTCTTAGCTTGCTTGGTAAGCCGCTTTGGTGGCTTCATAGTTTTTTACTAGGGCAGCCATGGCATCTGCCTCGTAGGCTCTCAAACCACTAATCAAGAAGTTTTTCTCACCACAGCCCACCACCTTGCCAGCGGCCAAAATATTAAAATGAATGGCCACATCACCGCGCTTGCCATCCACATTAATTTCCTGCTTGGCCAGCTCGATGCTGGGGTTGCTGAACGCCATATCATGCAGTTCGATCACCATGCTTTGGTACATGACCATAGGGCGAGCGGGGTTCACCATCACGTTTTCTTGCTGCATCAAGGGCAATAATATGGCCGGAAAGGTTTTACCCGAAAACTTCACATACTCGAGGGAGATGGCTTCAATTAGCTTGGCATCGCTCAATATCTCACCGCTACGCTGAATCTTAGTGCAGGGCTTTTCACCACAGATCACGCTTAATTGCTCGCTACCTTCTGCCACTAGGGTAAATTCGCTCGCGGCCGCTACCATGCCCACAAACTCAAAACGCATCTTCTCGCTGATGCCCATTTCTTTCAGAGTCAACGAAAATAACAGGTCACCGGGCACCACGAAGCGCTTGGCATCCACATCGTGGAGCGGGTTAAAGTCGTTTGCCAACGACTTGGCAAAGTCACTGCCCTGCTGGCGACTAACCGAGAACAGGCCATTTTTTTCATCATAGAAGGGTGCCAGCAACATATTTATCCCAGGGTTGCGAATGTCAAAGCGGCATACTAACAGGAAATATTTAGCCTACCTATGGCGAGGGGGGAAATTTCGTGATGGCGAGGAAAATAGCGCACACTGCCACAGCCACAGCCCCTGCCGGTGCTAGGCTTATTGGCTAAGAGTCGTCTTTGTGAGCATGCTTGGCCATATCGAGCTTGATGAATCGATACATGCCAGCAAAGAAAGCGATGGTGAGCGCCACTATAATCAGTCCGGCAATAACATATTCATCTATATACATGGGTTCATCTCCGCGTGGCGTGATTAAGCTATAAACACACCATAGCAGCCCACCGCCACCTAACCTTGATGCACATCAATAAGCGTGGCCGACGCGTAAGGCCTGTGCCATGAACCTGACCTAGGTCAATTTTTAAGCGCGCTCATTTTTTCTCGCCGCTGGTGACCCTCTGTGTTTTTTTAGTATTTTTCGCCGCGATCATGCCCGCCAATTTTAAGATAATCTGATCTTTGAATTTTTCACGTATTTCTGCCTGCAACGCTCCCAGCAAGCGCCGGTCCACCTTCAATAAAATACACACATCGCGGGCGATGACATTGCTGGTACGGGCGGTGTTTTGAATAAAGGCAATCTCCCCGAAGAAGTCACCCGGCCCCACGGTGGTCAATGCTTTTTCTACCCCATCTAGGGTAACGCTGGCGGTGCCGTTTAGCAGGATATAGAAGGCCGTATCTAGGGTATTTTGTTCGATGATATATTCATCGGCACTGGCCACATAAAATGCCGCCTCGGTATCGATGACTTTCTCTCGTTCGAGGGGGGTAAAGTCTTTAAAAAAAGGCACTTTATTTAAAATTATTAATATCTTACCACGCCCAAGATGGGTGATTCGCTTCATCTTAATGACCGCCTGTTATAACAAATTCGGTGTCGCTTCCAATAGCTTAGCTCAGCTTTCCCTATAGCAGATTTTTTCACTGCAAAGCGATCATTCGCTGCTAGACTAAATTCAAATGGACGATCCAATTCGCATAATTCACGGCTACTAATATCATGAAGAAATTAGCGCTACTGCTCTTATCACCGCTCATCATATTAGTAGCACTAAGAGGGCACGCTGCCGTGCCCAGCACTGACGCGGTCACTGCCAATAGCCAGATATCGGCTGCCGATGAGAAAAAAAACCAAGCTAGGTTAGAAGCCCTAGCCATCTTAATTAAGCGTAAACAATACCCGCAGGCCTTTAGCCTCGCCGACCGCCTAGCCCGCCTATACGAAGGCAATGCCACCTTCGATTTTCAATATGGCATGTCGGCGGTGGAGACTCGCCATTATGATGAAGCCCTGTTTGCCTTCGAGCGTTTAGTCATAGGGGCCCCAGAGCAAGCTAGGTACCGGGCCGAGCTAGCGCGTACCCACTTCTACCTACAAAACCTAGTGCGCGCCAAGATTGAATTTGAAAAAGTGCTGGCACAAAAGCCCCCGTTGGCGGTGGCGGCGAATGTCACTAAGTTCTTAGAGCAAATTGAAGACTTACAACACAGAGTGCAACCTAGGTTCATGTTTGCCATGGACATGGCCGGAGGTTTCGACAGCAACATCAACAGCGCCACAGATGAGCTAACACTCGACCTAATTATCGACGATGTGCTGTTAAACGTGCCTTTAAATGACGACTCGCGGGAAACCGCCAGCAGCTACTGGAGCACACTGCTAAACTTTGGCTACCTCAGCCCTCTCACTAAGACCAGCTCCTACGACCTACGGGTGATCTACAGCAATCGCACCAACAGCGAGACCGAACTCTACAACCTAGACACCGCCATGGCCGAGGTGGGTTTTAGTTTCTTTACCGGGCGCATTCGTTGGCGCACGGCGGGTCGCTACCAATATGTGCAGCTCAACGGCGAAGAATTTTTAAATACCACGTCCGCCATCGTGCAATCCCAATACCTATTACGACGCGGTGCCAGCTATGGGTTAACCATGAACATCGGCCAGTCCAGCTACCCGGGTAGCCCAGATGGGGATTTAAGCCAGCAAACCTATAATCTGTCTTATACCTCGGCCCCTAAGAAACGCAGCTGGATGTTTGCCTTGCTATTTGGCGGTGACAGCGCCAGCGAGAGCAGCAACGAATTTAACGCCAAGCGCTACCAGGGATTTACCTATCAAAGCACCTACCTATGGGGACAGAGGGGCAGCCGCTACTGGTTGTTTAACCTCATAAGCAGCGAATACGACGCCATCAACCCCGCCCACGAAGAAATTCGCAAAGACCTAGCCACCGTACTAGGGCTGGGTTGGCGCTACGCCTTCAGCGCCAATTTTAGCGTGCGCAACGATTATAGCCTGGGCTACACCGACAGCACGATCGTGGCCAACACCTATAAACGGGGCAAGATAGAGTTTGGCTTAACTTACAGCTTTTAAAGCAGCCGTTTTCAGGGGGATAACATGGTACACATCAAGACACTGGGCCTAGCATGCAGCCTACTATTCATGCTCATCTGCCTGCCCGCTAACGCCGCCAGCCTCGCGGCCCACGTTATTTTAAGCAAGGGCGTGGCCACCGCCACCACACTTGAGGGGGAGGTACGCTCCCTCAAGCGGCGCTCTAAGGTGTTCAGCGGCGACATCCTCAAGACCGGCCCGAAGGGCTCGCTACAGCTGCGTTTTGTGGATAAAGCCTTAATGACCATCAAGGCCAGCAGCGAGATGGACATCACTAACTACCTATTTCAGCAGGATGCCACGGCAGGTAACGAGCAAGTATTAATGAAGCTTGTGAAAGGGGGCTTTAGAACCATCACCGGCTCCATCGGCAGGGGCGATAAGGATGCCTACAAGGTGAGCACACCGGCCGCCTCCATCGGTATTCGCGGCACTAACTATGAGGTGCAGCAGGAGTCCGGCGGGGCCTTCGTGATGGCGGTGTACAGTGGCGGTATTAGCGTGGCCAACGAGGCTGGCACCATAGACCTAGGCTTAGGGGCCGACTTTAATTTTACTCGGGTCACCGTCGATGCAGCCCCCCAGGGGCTACTGGAAGCCCCTGAATCCTTGAGTGTTAATGCTGCCACCGAGCCCAGCGAAGATGAAGAACAGGAAGAATCCAGCGATGGTGAGCAGGCCGCCGCTGGCGAAGAAGAAAGTGATGAAAGTGATGGCGGCGATGAAGGTGATGAAGGTGACGCTGACAACGAAGACACCGGGGATGACAGTGCCGCGGCTGATAGCGGCGAAGCCGATGCCGATGCCGATGCCGATGCCGATGCCCCAGTCACCGAGACCCAAGAGAGCCTAGTGGGCCTAGATGAAGGCACCGCAGAGGCCGAGGTGGACATACTCACCGCTCTGGATCAAAAACTAACGGAAGAGTTAGCAGAAGATGCCGACGAAAAAGCAGCCGCCGAGATTGAAAAATATATCGCCTCGGGAGACTTAGACCCAGAGCAAACCCTGGCAGACCTAGCCGACGAAATTAAAGACTTCCTAGCGCAGGGTAATGACGCCGATGACGTCATAGAGAATAAAGATGACGATGGCCTGTTTATTGACCCTACGGTCGATCCCGACCCCGAC
>CAJXIK010000195.1 GCA_913054445.1 uncultured Bermanella sp. | reverse complement strand
ATGGCTAAGCATGCCTTGTAGGTGACGGGCCAGTTTATGGCCTGCCTCGGTTAGGCAAACAATGGTGATCATGTACGAGCGCGCTCGTCACGCAGCACGATAAACAGCGAGAAATAAGGGCCTACCTCATGGGGTAAGGTGCTTACGTCTTCGATGATGCGTTCGTTTTCGCGGCCTATGTATTCGAGATAATTGGCCTCATGGAGGCGATTGGTTTCGCTTAGTAATTTTAAAATCTTAGGGCGAGCACGGCCCGCCTTCATGATCACTATGCTGTCCAAATTCAGCAAGGCTTGGCGTATTTCTTCATCGCTGTGGCGGCCACTGATGACACCGTACGACTCTTTAAGCATGGTCAGGGGTTTTTTTAATTTGGCCGATGCACCGTGAGGAGAAGCAATGCCCGGTATCACCTCGCAGGGGAATTCATCTTCGATGCGCGTTAATAAATAAGCGAACGAGCCAAAAAATAATGGGTCCCCTTCGCATAAAAAAACCACATCTTTGCCCGCGCCTAATTGCTGTTTTATGGCCTGCGCCGCGTCATCGTAAACCGCACTGCCGATGGCAGGGTCTGCGCTCATGGGCATGTAAATTGGCATATCAATTTGCTGCGGGTTAAGGTGCGCCTGCGCAATGGTGCGCGACTGAGAATCGCCGTCGGCATTAACCAAATAACAGATTAACTGCGCCCGTTCGATTAAACGGGCCGCCTTTAGAGTGATTAACTCTGGATCACCCGGCCCCACGCCCACGCCGAAAAAACACCCGTCTTTTTTGTTTTGATCAGACATCTAAAGTTGCCCCTGAAAGTTGGCCCTGTTTGACATATTTAAACAAGGTCACAGGCAAGGCAGGCCGATACAATAACTGGCCCGCCAACGTGCTGCCCTTGCTGATGGCGATTTGTGAGGTCTCGCTGAGTGCATCTTGCTGTTGGTCTCGTGTTTGCAAAAACTGCAAGAGCACTTGCTTGCTGGTTTCCATGACGCTGCTGGCCACCAACATTCCCCCTAAAGGTAATTGCTGCCAGACTCTATCTAGCAATTGTCGTAACTCACCATCGCTGCCACCGATAAACACTTTATTAGGCGCAGGCAGATCGGCTAACACTGTGGGCGCGCGCCCGTTGACGCTATGCAAATTGGCCAGCACCCCAAATTTTTCACGGTTGGCATTAAGACACAGCAAACGCTCTGGATGATGCTCGATGGCATGCACCTCACAGCGCGCGTTCCAGTAGGCCAGCTCCACCGCCACCGAACCACAGCCAGCGCCGATGTCCCAAATCACATCGCCATTAGCGGGCTGCAACAAAGACAATATATTAAGCCGCACTTCGCGCTTAGTGATCATGCCCTTGCCCGCCACGCCGTCGGTGATGAACCATTCATCAGCAATGCCGGGGAACTCTGGCCGCTGGCGACCTGCGCCTTTAGTTTGGATGACGCTCACATGCAGGGCTGCAAATTCTAGTGTGGCATTCGCACTGTCATTAACTAAGTCACTGGCCACGAACTGACGTACTTTTTGTTGCTCGTAGCCCATAGATTCACACACGGTAATGGTGGATTGACCAAAGCCTGCATTCACACATTCTTTGGCCAGCGCCTGGGGCACGCTGTTTTTATCGGTGAGGATCACTAGGGTTTGCTTGCGTTTAAGGTGGCTGCGTATTTTTTCCAGAGGCCGCCCATGCAGACTTAATACATCCACGTCTTGCAAAGACAACCCCAGCTCATGGCAGGCCGCCTGAATGCTCGAAACCGCAGGATAAAAGTGCAGCTGTTCGCTGGCAAAATTCCGACCAAACCAAGCACCTATGCCATAAAATAATGGATCGCCCGATGCCAAGATAGCGATGCTTGTGTGTTTAGATGACTCTGATTCTGATTCTGCGGCTAAGTTGTTGAGCCATTGCAGTAACTCCCGCAGGGGCGGTAACTCTTTTGTTTGTTGATCGACCAGCAAACGCTTCACCACATCGAGCTGTCGAGGGGAAGCAATCACCCAGCGAGCATCCCCCAAGGCACTTTGTGCCTGAGCATCTAACTGGGCATTTTCACTCACGCCCAAGCCAATAATGTGGATCGAAAGCTTTGCCATGATCAGTACCACTCACCCTGATTGCAACGCAGCAAGGCATTGCAACTGGCAGACGATACCGCGCTGCCCCCTTGGCGGCCCAGCAAGGTAATGCATTCGATGCCGAGTCTTTTATGGTTGTCCCACAGGGCTTGCTTAGACTCAGCCGCGCCCACAAACCCCACCGGCATACCAATAATAACGGCGGGTTTAGGAGCCCCTTGCTCGATCATTTCTAACAATCGAAACAGGGCGGTGGGCGCGTTGCCGATAACCACCACGCTGTCTTTAAGATGATCGCTCCATAACTGCAAAGCCGCCATGGAGCGAGTCTCGCCCCGCTCTTTGGCCAGTGCAGGAACCTGTGCATCGTTTAAGAAACACAGAGGCGGCTGCTTGATCATGCGCTTAGTGATGCCTTGTTTAACCATCTCGGCATCACACAAAATGGCGTTATTGTGTTGCAAGGCGGCGCGGGCTTTATCACAGGCGTGCTCGCTAAAGCGCACTTGCTTGGCCACTTCGGGTAAGCCCACACTGTGGACGATGCGCATCACCACCTGCTGTTGTGCCTTACTGAGGCCATTGAGCTGAGTGAGTTCGCGTATCTGCCTAAAGCTGTCTTGCTCGATTAACTTAGGGTCGGCTTCGAAATGAAACGCCACCGCCTAAGCCTGCTCGTCATGGGAATGACCATGATCGTGAGAGTGCCCATGATCGTGGGAATGGCTATGATCGTGATCAGCATCTGTGCCTATGCCCTGCACATGATGGTGGTGACCCTGTTGAGCCAAGCCTACCTTGTGTTCGGCACCGACAATTTGCACGCGATACTGGCAAAGCTGGCAGTTCATGTTGGGGCTGCCTTCTTCGATTTCTTGCAGTTTTTCTACGAAGGTGTCGATGACTTTAGGGTGGTCGTTTAGGTAAGGGGCTTTGACCACGGCAACCTCTGGGTGGGCGGCGGCGTAGTCGTCTACCCAAGAATAAATTTTCTTAACCAAGCGACCGGTGAACAAGAAGTAAGGAAAAACAATCACTTGTTTAAAGCCTAAGCCGTGGGCGCGGTTAAGACAATCGGGCACTAATGGCGTGGTCACGCCGCTGTAACAGGTGGTGGCCCAACCAAAGCCCATGCCTTCTTCTAATATGCGGGTGATTTTACAGATGTTGGAGTTGGCATCGGCATCGGATGCACCGCGACCCACCACCACTAATAAAGTCTCTTCGCGCTTATAGCTTTCGCCAATCTGATCTTTTAATACTTGCTCCCCTTCCATGATGCGATCTTGTGCCGCCTGCACCATCTTGGCATTTACCCCTAGCTCGCTGCCGTATTCGATGTTCACATTATGCTGCTGTTGTAAGGCATTTAACTCGCTGGGAATGTCGTTCTTGGCGTGACCGCCTGCCATGAGCATGCCGGGAATGGCCTGTATGTGGCTAACACCCTGGGCCTTTAGTTTCTCTACCGCTTCGCCAATGACGGGGCGCACAAATTCTAAGAAACCGGTTTCAACGATACGGTCGGGGAAGCGCTGCTGAAAATGTTCGGCCAGCTGATAAAATTCTCTAACCGCATCCACATCGCGGGAACCATGGCCTGCAAACAAGATGGCGGGCTTGGCTTGGGCGTCTTTTACGATGACGTTGTCGGTGCTATCTGTTTTTGACATAGTTTTCTCTCTCAATCTTTTTTATATATTCGTTTTTTTAAAGCAATGAGCCACATAATCCTCACAGGATTTTAGCTCATTAAATTCTTCGGTTGCTGGCGCGAGCAGCGGCCTTTGTAGCAAGTACACAGGCACATTTAATGCACGGGCCGCCAGTATTTTTTGCCAAGTGGCCGCGCCGCCGCTGTTCTTACTCACTAAGCAGTCGATCTTGTGGACGCGCAATAAATCGGTTTCTGCTTGCTGACTAAATGGGCCAATGGCTTTTACCCATGTCATATTTTTGGGTAAATTTGTGGTCGGATTTAGCGCCGTACGCAGCAACTGCCTTTGCCCGTCTTTGGCGTATGCACTCAGCCCCTCACACACCGCTGGCGGCAATTGCCCGGCGCTCAAAAAAACCGATTTTTTAGCGCCAATGGCCGACAACAATGCCTGCCAGTTTGCATATTCATGCCAGTTATCGTCTGCTTGTGGTTGCCACGGCGCACGATTAAATCGCCAGCAGGGAATGCCCATATTTTTTGCACTGAGCGTGGCCTGCTGGCTCATCTTGTGTGCATAGGG
>CAJXIK010000194.1 GCA_913054445.1 uncultured Bermanella sp. | reverse complement strand
CGGTAGCTGTCAATCATGCCGCCTAACCACAATAATAAAATTATCAGGTAAGCGGCAGCGATTATGTTGCCATCGACCACGTCGGGTAAGTCTTCGATTTGCTGGCGTATGTGGCTTATGTCCAAGGGGATGTGGCCGTACGCAATTTTTTCACTGATGATCTGTGCTTTTTGCATGGCATCGTACATGAGCACGGCAAGGCTACTGAGGTTAATCATTAAAAAAGCCCACCCGTGCTTGGCTTTATTTAAGCTAAAGTAGCCCGCCCCAGGAAATACTAGGGCGGAAAGAAGCAGCGCTTTTAGGGAGGGCTTCATGAATTTAAACCTATTCTGGAATCGCCTTTACTAAGCGGCTAAGGGGTTAAAACCGTATCATAGGCCACCGGCAATAAATCAGGGTGGCTCAAAGAATAGTGTAAGCCACGGCTCTCTTTTCTCAATATGGCGCAGCGAATAATTAACTCGGCCACCTCCACGAGGTTGCGCAGTTCTAATAAATCACTGCTGACCTTGTGGTAACTGTAAAACTCGCTGATTTCCTGGCGTAATAATTCGACCCTGTGCTGCGCTCGCAGCAGGCGCTTGTCGGTGCGCACTATGCCCACGTAATCCCACATGAAACGGCGCAACTCATCCCAGTTGTGGCTCACCACCACGTCTTCGTCCGAATCGGTGACCTTGCTTTCATCCCAGTCGGGGGCAAAGGGCACATCCAATTTTTGTTTGATCACGTCCAAAATATGGCGGGCGGCAGACTGGCCGTAGACGATGCATTCTAATAAGGAGTTGCTGGCCAGGCGGTTGGCCCCGTGCAAACCGGTGTGGGCGCTCTCACCCACGGCGTACAGGTTGGGGATGTCGGTGCGCCCCGAGTCATCCGTCACTATGCCGCCGCAGGTATAGTGTGCCGCCGGCACGATGGGAATAGGCTGCTTGGTTATGTCGATGCCGTAATGTAAGCAGCGTTCATAAATAGTGGGGAAGTGCTCGACGATGAATGCTTTGTCTTTATGGCTGATGTCTAGGTACAGGCAATCCGCGCCGAGGCGCTTCATCTCGTGGTCGATGGCGCGTGCCACTATGTCGCGCGGGGCCAGTTCGCCGCGCTCATCAAATTTGTGCATGAAGCGTTCGCCATTGGGCAGCAATAAATGTCCGCCCTCACCGCGCACCGCCTCGGTAATTAGGAAGCTCTTGGCTTGCGGGTGGTACAAGCAGGTGGGGTGGAACTGGTTAAATTCCATGTTGGCCACGCGGCAGCCGGCGCGCCATGCCATGGCGATGCCGTCCCCCGAGGTGCCATCTGGGTTGCTGGTATAGAGGTATGCTTTGCTGGCACCCCCCGAGGCAATGACCACCGTGCGTGCGCGGAAGGTTTCCACATGGCCGGTGTTATCGTTTAAGACATAGGCCCCCATCACGCCCTTGCCCGGCATCTTGAATTTTTCGCAGGTGATCACATCCAGTGCCATGCGTTTTTCGAACAGGGAAATATTGGGGTGTTGCTGCGCCTGGCTAATCAATGCCTGGCTGACGGCCACGCCGGTGGCATCGCTGGCATGAATGATGCGGCGGTGGCTGTGGCCGCCTTCTTTGGTCAGGTGGTACTGGTTGTCTTCACCCTTGCTGAATTGAACCTGCTGTTCTATAAGCCAATCTATGGCCGCGCGGCTGTTTTTGACGGTGTGTTCGACCGCGGTGTGATTACACAAGCCAGCCCCAGCATTGAGGGTGTCGTCAACATGCGCCTGCACGCTGTCCTCGTCATCGAGTACCGCGGCGATGCCCCCTTGCGCCCAGCGTGTGCTGCCACTGTCGAGGGTATCCTTGCTTAATACGGCGACCTTGGCATGATCGGCCACGTTCAATGCCACGGCCAAACCCGCCGCACCACTGCCGATGACGAGCACATCAAATACCTGTCGTTGATCCATATCTTGTCCTGTATACCAGCAAATTTCTTATTAACGCGCGCGCGACACTATACTGGCAAGCGTTCTAATTAAGAAGCGCATAGGCCCTCACAAAACCTGATAAAAAGCTTAAAATGATTTTTTACAGGAAATATCATGCGCCGAGTGAACTTTTTGTCTGGGCTCACTTCTAATTTACACAATTTGCCACCATGGGGCATTGGATACATTTTGGGGAAGTGATGTCACAACAGGACACAGATCAACAACTGGTGCTGAGGGTGCAGCAGGGCGATAAGCGTGCCTTCGACCTGCTGGTGCTTAAGTATCAGCACAAAGTCATGTCTTTGGTGTCTCGCTATATTCGCGATCACAGCGAAGTGCAGGATATAGCGCAAGAGGCCTTCATCAAGGCCTATCGCGCGCTGGCCAAGTTTCGCGGCGACAGCCAGTTTTATACTTGGCTGTATCGCATCGCGGTGAACACCGCCAAGAACCACCTAGTGACCATGGGCCGCCGCCCGCCCGCACAGGATATGGACACCGCAGATGCGGAACATATTGGCCCATCCGGTTATCTAAGCGACATAGCCAGCCCAGATAAACTGCTGGCCCGGGACGAATTAAAGGCCGTGGTGTTTGCCGCCATAGACAACTTGCCCGATGAACTGCGCACCGCCATCACCCTACGCGAGATGGAGGGCATGAGTTACGAAGATATTGGCGAGGTGATGCAGTGCCCCATCGGCACGGTGCGTTCGCGCATCTTTAGGGCCCGCGAGTCCATAGACAAGGCCATAGCGCCCTTGCTGGAAAATAGCGCCGAGCACGGCATGCAACAAACAAAACAGCCTAAAGGCTAGAGGTGATTATGAGTGACAAGCAAAATGAAACCCTGTCCGCCTTAATGGATGGCGAACTCGATGAGATGTCTTTGCAGCGGGTGCTGAAGCAGACGGCAGATGACCCGCAACTAAAAGAAACTTGGTCGCGCTATCACCTACAGCGTGATGTGATTAAGGGAGACGTATCTGCATTCAGCACGTTGGATATCAGTTCGGCCATCCAGGCGGCGGTGGATCAGGAGCCGACCCTGCACGGCGCACGGCAGCCGCCGAAAAACGTCTGGAAAGCGGTAGCCGGTCTGTCGCTGGCGGCCTCGGTCACCTTTGCGGTGGTCTTAGCTGCGCGCTTTAATCCTTGGCTGGATGGCCAGGGCAGCGCACCACTCGCCGCCACTCAGCAAACGCAAGTGGTGCCCGACATGGCCGCGGAGAAATCCCCAGTCATGATTGCGCAGGGCGCGGGCACGCTGAAGGGGATGGACGAAAAATCTTTGCAGCAGGCTCAGCAGCGCCTCAATATTTACCTTAAACAGCACGCGCAGGACAGCGCCCTAGATCAGGGTCGCAGTGCCATGCCATTTGCTCGAGTGGTGAATTTCGAGACTCCAGCCAGAGAGGTGAAGGGAAATTGATGTTGTTGCGCATGTTATCTAAGGTTGGGCTCATCTGTGGCGGCCTCAGCCTGCTGTTTGTGTCGTCTTTGGCGCTGGCCAATCAATCCCTGACGGCCCAAGGTTGGTATGAACAAATGCTGGCAAGAGCCCCGCAGGCGTCTTACGAGGGTATCTTCGTGCATCAGGCTGGCAATCAGTTGCAAACCGTAGAGATTGTCCATGGGCTGAAGGAGGGCGAGATTTGGGAGCGCCTGTTGCACTTGGATGGCCCGACACAAGAGGTCATTCGGCGCGGTGATGAACTCTATTGCATTCATCCCGATGCCACCGTGGAGCAACTGCAACAGAGAGGCGGTTCGCCATTCGGCAATAAAATCATGGGGGCCAGCCGTCAATTAACCAAGGCCTATGAGTTTCGTCTGCTCGGCAAGCAAAGATTCGCCGGGCGTCTGGTGATGGGCGTACAGCTGGTGCCCAAAGACGGTGCTCGTCACGCGTATCAGCTCTGGATAGACCAGCAGACCTCCGTGCCGTTGCGCACCGAGTTACTCACTATCAAGGGGCAAATCCTCGAACGCTACCAGTTCAGCTATTTCCATGTGCAGAGTGAATTCGTCGAGCAGCGTTTTGCACCTCGCACTCAGGGCGTAAAGTTAGCCATGGCCAGTCGCGCGGATGTGCTCAAGACCCGCAATACCGATGTACTCGCGTGGCGTTTAAACTGGCTGCCGCTGGGGTTTGTGGACCAGACGGCCAGCGGCCATACCCCTAAGCTGTCGGCGCGACGCATCTACAGCGATGGCTTAGTGATGTTCTCTGTGTATGTCGAAAGCGTCGACAAGATACAAGATGAAGGAACCATGCAGGCCGGCCCCACCGCCTTGACCGTGCAGCACAAGCAATGGCAGGGGCAAACCCATCGCATCACTGTGGTGGGCGAGGTGCCGCCTGCTATGGTGGCGCGCATCGCACAAAGTGTCGA
>CAJXIK010000193.1 GCA_913054445.1 uncultured Bermanella sp. | reverse complement strand
CTTACAAGATAAAGCGGCTCAGGTCCTCGTCCTCGGCAATGCCCGCGAGGTGCTCGTTGACAAACGCGGCGTTGATTTGCAGCGGCGCGCTTGAGTATTGGGTGGCTAGGTTCTCGGCATCAAAGCTCACTTTCTCGAGCAGGCGCTCCATCATGGTATGCAGGCGGCGCGCCCCAATGTTTTCTGTGGTCTCGTTTACCCTGAAGGCGGTTTCGGCTAGCTGGCTAATGCCATCGGCCTGGAATTCAATCTTCAAGCCTTCGGTGTTTAACAGCTCGCGGTATTGTTCGGTTAACGATGCATTGGGTTCGGTTAAGATGCGTTTAAAATCATCTGGGGTGAGGGCTTCCAGCTCCACGCGAATGGGCAGGCGGCCCTGCAACTCGGGGATTAAATCGGAAGGCTTGCTCATGCTAAACGCGCCCGAGGCGATGAACAGAATATGGTCGGTCTTGATCATGCCGTGCTTAGTGCTCACCGTGCAGCCTTCGATGAGCGGCAGCAGGTCGCGCTGCACCCCTTCGCGGCTCACGTCACCACCAGACCCTTCCTGACGCTTGGCGACCTTGTCGATTTCATCGAGGAAGACGATGCCGTTTTGCTCCACCGCTTCCACGGCGCGGGCTTTAATGTCGTCCATGTTTAACAGATTTTGCGCTTCTTCATCTTGGGCAATTTTTAACGCTTCTTTTACCTTGAGCTTGCGCTTGTTGGTCTTGCCCGCACCGCCCATGCTGGAAAACATGTTTTGAATCTGGCTAGACATGTCTTCCATGCCAGGGGGTGCCATGATTTCTATGCCTACTTGGGATTGGGCCACATCTATCTCGATTTCCTTATCATCCATGTCACCCTTTAAGACCTTCTTGCGGAACAGGGTACGGGTGCTGCTTTCTTCCGGCTTGCTGGCTTCGCTCTCGAAACCGTCACGGGCTGGGGTTAACAGGGCATCGAGGATGCGTTCGAGGGCGGCATCCTTAGCTCGCTCGGCCACGCAGGCCACTTCTTGTTCGCGAAACATCTTCACGCCGGTCTCTACTAGGTCGCGGATGATGGTCTCCACGTCGCGGCCCACATAACCCACTTCGGTAAACTTGGTGGCTTCTACTTTAATGAAGGGGGCGTTGGATAACTTGGCCAGGCGGCGGGCAATTTCGGTTTTACCTACGCCGGTGGGGCCAATCATTAGGATGTTTTTGGGGCTGATCTCGTTGCGCAGCTCGGCCGGCAGCTGCATGCGACGCCAGCGGTTACGCAGGGCGATGGCCACGCTGCGTTTGGCGGCGCTCTGGCCCACGATGTGACGGTCTAGCTCTTTGACGATTTGCGCTGGGGTTAAGTTTTGTGCGAGTGCTTGGCTCATGGACGGGTCTCGTATGCGTAAATTTTAGTGCTGACTATTTGCTAGACAAGGATTCGATGGTGAGGTTGTGGTTGGTGAAGACACAAATATCGGCGGCGATATTGAGGCCTTTTTCCACGATCTCACGGGCAGACATGTCGGTTTCTTGATAGAGCGCCTTGGCACTGGCCAGCGCATAGTTGCCTCCGCTGCCCACGGCGAGGATGCTGTCGTCCTGTTCGAGCACATCGCCGTTGCCGGTGATGATGAGGCTGTCGGTCTTGTTGGCCACCACGAGGATGGCTTCCATCTTGCGCAGGGCGCGGTCGCTGCGCCACTCTTTGGCCATTTCTACTGCGGCGCGAATGAGCTGGCCGTTGTGGTTCTGGAAGTGCCCCTCGAATTTCTCGAAGAGGGTAAATGCATCTGCGGTGGCACCGGCAAAGCCTGCGATCACCTCACCGTTGTGCAGTGTACGTACCTTGCGGGCATTGCCCTTCATGACCGTGTTGCCCAGGCTCACCTGGCCATCGCCGCCCATGACCACTTCATCTTCTCTGCGCACGGATAATATGGTTGTCATATAAATAGCTTCTTGTTCATTGGAATGACTGTCTCAAAACTATGGGGGGTGAATGGCTAATTTCAAGGTTGGGCTTAGTGCTTTTTAGGATGAAAAAGTTGAATTTACCTTGTAGAAGTTCGCCTAGCATTGCCCCCAGCCCTAAGGCAGGGTTTGCTTTATGGAGACGCTGTTGATACCCAGTGCCACCAAGCGGTCTTGAGCGCCGTTCATCTTCGAGCGATTGCCGAAGGGGCCGGTAAATACCCGATACCAAATACGGTTGTTGATCTCGGCACTTTCAATTTGAGTATCAAAGCCATTGAGGGTGAGCTGTGCCTTCATGCGCTCGGCACGCTGATGGGTGCGAAACGAACCCGCCTTTAAGCGGTACTGAATTTTCTTGCCGTCTTTATTAAAGCCCTTGGGGGTGGACGTGTACTCCGCCACTTTCTCAACGGAGACTTTTTTGTTTTCTAAGATCTCAAAAAACTGGTAGTTGTCCACCGCCTGATCGACCCCATCGCTTTTTATGGCGGCGGGCAGCTCTTGTTTGATGGCCGCCTGCACGGTTTCATTGAGCGCCTGCTTGGCCTGCGCGTTTAACGACTGGGTAATGTTCTCTATGTCGTCGGTGGCAGGCACGGTGGTGAGATAAAACAAGAAACCCACAAAACATAAGGCAACTAAGGGTGTGAATACCCACACCCAACGTGGCGATCCGGAGGCCATGCTACATCTCCTGCGGGGCACTGATGCCCAGCAAGTCGAGGCCGTTCACCAATACCTGGCGTACCGCTTGGGTGAGGGTGATGCGGGCATCACGCAGGTCGGCCTGCTCTACTATGGTCTTATGATTGTTGTAGTAAGAGTGGAAGTCACCGGCTAATTCGTGCAGGTAGTTGGCCACTAAGTGCGGCGCATTTGCGGTACCCGCAGTGGCGACAATTTCTGGGAAGCGGGCCAATTTGTTGGCCAAGGTTTTTTCTTGGTCTGCGGTCAGTAGATCGAGTTTGGCTAAACCCTGAGCCTGATCCCAGTTTAAATTCTGCGAGGCCAGCTTGCGTAAGATGCTGCAAATACGCGCGTGGGCATATTGAATGTAATAAACCGGGTTGTCGTTCGACTGGCTGAGGGCGAGGTCGATGTCGAAGGTGAGCTGCGAGCTAACCGAGCGGGCCGCCAAGAAGTAGCGGGTGGCATCTAGGCCTACTTGGTCGATGAGGTCACGCAGGGTCACATAACTGCCAGCACGCTTGCTGATCTTCACCTCTTCGCCGCCCTTCATGACCGTTACCATCTGGTGCAGTACATAGTCGGGCCAGCCTTTGGGGATATCCATCTGTAGGGCTTGTAAACCGGCGCGCACACGGGTGATGGTGGAGTGATGATCGGCCCCTTGCTCGTTGATGACGCGGGTGAAGCCGCGCTGCCACTTGTTTAGGTGGTAGGCCACGTCGGGTACAAAGTAGGTGTAGCCGCCATCGGTTTTGCGCATTACGCGGTCTTTGTCGTCGCCGAATTCGGTGGTCTTGAGCCACAGAGCACCGCCATCTTCGTAGGTGTAGCCGTTTTTAATTAACGCCTGTACCGCTTCTTCGACATTGCCTTGTTCGTACAGAGAGCTTTCTAGGAAGTAGACGTCGAAGTCCACCGCGAAGGCTTTTAAGTCTAAGTCTTGCTCGCGGCGCAGGTAGGCCACCGCAAAATGACGGATGGCTTGCAGGTCGTCGCTGTCTTTGGTGCCGGTGAAGCTTTGGTCGGCGCTGACGATCTTGTCGCCGTTCATGAAGCTTTGCGCCAGCTCGCTGATGTAATGCCCCTGATAGCCGTTTTCGGGCCAGCAGTCATCGCCCGGGCCAAAGCCCTTGCAGCGTGCCTGCACCGATAGACCTAGGTTGTTAATTTGCGCACCCGCATCGTTGTAATAAAACTCGGCAGTACAGTCCCAGCCGTTGGCTTTTAACAGGCGCACCATGCAATCGCCCACTGCCGCGCCGCGGCCATGGCCCACATGCAGCGGGCCGGTGGGATTGGCCGAGACAAATTCCACCTGAACTTTTTGATTTTTGCCCGAATCGTTGTGGCCGAATTTAGCGCCCTGCGCGAAGATGCTGTCGATGATGGCGAGGCTGGCGGCTTCGGTAACGAAGAAGTTAATGAAACCTGGCCCGGCGATTTCGGCCTGCTTAAGAATGGGGCTGGCGGGCAGGTTGTCGATGATTTGCTGCGCCCAGTCGCGGGGCTTTTGCTTGGCCAGTTTGGTGCTCACCATGGCGATGTTAGAGGCATAATCGCCGTGGGCCTTATCCTTGCTGTCTTCCACCATTATTTTGGGGGTCGCATCTGCCGGTAATTTCCCCTGGCTAATAAGGGCGCTGATGCTGGCTTGAATGAGGCTGGTGAGTTGTTGTTTCATGGTGACCTATAAGTTGGCAGGTGCTTAAAAATTGCGCGGATTATCCCATTTTGCGGGCTGGGTGGCTAGTTCGCCTAGGGTGGTGGTCAGGGCAATCGCATT
>CAJXIK010000192.1 GCA_913054445.1 uncultured Bermanella sp. | reverse complement strand
CATCCCATAAGCGCCATTTAGTACGGGTATTGCCCACATCCAATTCTAGGCGCATGACTTAGCCCTCATGCTCATTGAGCGCACGCAGGCTCACCTCACCCGCATTAAATGCCTTTAGGCCTTCAGCGGTCTGCAACTGCAACTCCCCCTTGGCGTTCACACCCGCACAAATGCCCTGGATTTCACTAGAAGGCAATATCAGCTTAACCGGCTTTCCCCGCAAGGCATCGTTGTCGTTCCATTCTTGCTGCAAGGGCGCAAAGCCCTGACTGCTGAATTGCTCCAAGACCTCACACAGGTGGCGAACAATATTGGCCGTCATGGCGTTGCGCGAGAACTGACAACCCAGCTGCTTAACCCCCGCCGCCTGCTGATCTATTTGCGTAAGATCCTTGGCCTGAATATCTAGGTTTAACCCCACCCCAATGACCACCTGACAGGCATCGCTCATGTCGCCGGTGAGCTCGATTAAGATCCCTCCCAACTTAGCACCGCAGGCGGAGCCGTCATTGACCAAGATATCGTTAGGCCATTTCAAGCCCACATGGGGCACACCCTGCTCTTTTAGGCTGCGCTGAATGGCCAGCCCCACCGCCAAACTCAGCCCCTGAATAGCCGCAATTCCTTGCGAAAAAGGCCACAACACAGAAAAATAAAGGTTACGCGCAAACGGGCTCAGCCATTGGCGACCACGCCGACCCCGACCAGCGGTTTGCATCTCGGCGAGAACCATGTGGCGCTCACTAACATTGCCTTCCGCCACCGACATCATACGGTTATTGGTGGAGTCGACGCTCAGTTCGAGCTGACTGCTGGTAAACTTTTGACTGGGAAAGCCATGAGCCTTAAGGCTCTCTAGATTCAATAATTCCACCGCCTCCGGCAGGCGATAACCCTTGCCCTTCACCGAGTGCAGAGGGATATTCATGGCCTCTAGCTTTTGCAGCTGCTTCCAGATGGCCGCCCGACTAATACCTAGGCGAGAGCCCATCTCTTCACCCGAATGGAATTGACCATCGGCAAGAATTTCAATAAGCGCGTGATTCATTGTTTATCAGCTTAAACATACAAGATAGCAGGCAAGGTAACGCATTCGCCGCGCGCATCCAATATTTCTTTTACGCGGGTCGTTATCGTTATGCCTCGCCGTAGCGAGGGCTGAACTGTAGCAGGGTTTTTGTGGGGAGGGCTGCTGAGTGCCGTTTGCGCTAAAGCCTTCGGGCAGGGGCTGCGCTCGGGCTTTCGGGCAGGGGCTGCCCTCCTACATTAGTCTTGCCAGGCGTCGAGGACTTCTTTGGCAGCGCGGAAGGCATCCTGTGCAGCAGGGGCACCACAATAAACCGCAGAGTGTAAGAATACCGCCGCAATCTCTTGCTTAGTGGCACCGTTACGAAGGGCACCACGGGTGTGGCCCTTTATTTCGTTAGGACATTTTAATGCCGCCAACATGCCTAAGGTCACGAGGCTACGGGTCTTTAGTTCTAGGTCATCACGCACCCAGGTAGAGCCCCAGCCGTGATCGTTGATGTATTCCTGCATGGGCTTAGTCAGTTCATCGACATTGTTGAGGGCGCGATCTACGAACTCATCACCCATTACCTGACGTCGAATCTGCTCGCCGCTTTTATTGCTCATGCTGCTGTCCTTTTTAGATTAGTTTTTTTAATTAGTTTTTAAGTTAGCTTTCCGAGGCCCACAATGCACCCTGAAATATTGCTCCTGCAATTTCAGGATACCGCCCTTCCCTGGACATAAAAAAGCCGACACTAGGTCGGCTTCGTGACGCATCGGCTGCTATTAAAACTCGAAGCTGTGACGCAACACTATGGTCTGCACACGATCTGGCCCAGTAGAGATAATATCTATGGGGGCACCTATGGCGTTTTCGACGAAGCGAATATAGGCACGGGCATTTTCTGGCAGCTCTGCCAGTTGCTGTGCGCCTACCGTGCTTTCGCTCCAGCCGGGCAACTCTTCGTAGACAGGGGTAATCTTGTCAAATTGATCGGCACTGGCCGGTACGTTGACACGATTGCCCGCCTTGTCTTCATAGCCCACACAAACCTTAACGGCATCGAGTCCATCGAGGACATCTAGCTTGGTCAGACAGATAGTGTTGACCGAGTTAACACGAATGGCGTGCTTCACCAATGCCGCATCAAACCAACCGCAGCGGCGTGAACGGCCCGTGGTGGTGCCTTTTTCGTGACCCACGGTAGAGAGATGCTCACCCACTTCGTCAAATAATTCGGTGGGGAAAGGACCCGCACCCACGCGTGTGGTGTAGGCCTTGGTAATACCCAGAATTTGATCTAAGTACAGAGGGCCGACGCCAGAACCACAGGCAACACCGCCCGCCGTGGTGTTAGACGAAGTCACAAACGGGTAGGTGCCGTGATCGATATCGAGCAGCGTACCTTGGGCACCTTCAAACATGATGTCGCCGCCGTCTTCACGGATGTTGTGCACCAGCTCTACCGCATCCAAAACGATGTCTTTAAGCTGCGCCGCCCAATCCATGCAGGACGCCAGAGTCTCCTCGTAGCTGACTTCATCGACCTTGTAGTAATTCTTTAGTGAGAAGTTATGGAACTCCATCACGTCCTTTAATTTTGCGGCAAATTCGGGCTGATACATATCGCCCACACGCAGACCACGACGCGCGACCTTATCTTCGTAGGCAGGGCCAATGCCGCGGCCCGTGGTGCCAATCTTGGCGTTACCACGTTTGATCTCGCGGGCCTGATCGAGGGCCACGTGATAAGGCAAAATAAGCGGACAGGCGTGGGATAAACGCAGGCGCTCCATTACCGGAATGCCACGAGCCTCGAGGGCGCGCGCTTCTTTTAAGAGAGCATCGGGCGCAACCACTACACCGTTACCGATGATGCACTGCACGCCTGCACGCAGAATACCCGATGGAATCAGGTGCAACGCGGTCTTAACCCCGTCGATTACCAGGGTATGACCGGCATTGTGGCCACCCTGAAAACGCACCACGGCGGTGGCTTTCTCGGTTAGCAAATCAACAATTTTGCCTTTGCCTTCATCACCCCATTGGGTGCCTAATACAACTACGTTCTTGCCCATGACTTTCTTTGCTCAAATTATTGCTTTACACCCACTAAATATTTTAGCGGTTCTAAAGAGCTTTCACGATCCACTGGCTGTTTTCACACACCAACGATGAAGTGCAACCAGAGGCTGCCGGAGTATCATTGCTTGATAGCCCACTAATGACTCGCTTACCCTGTGAGCGTAGCTCACAAACGGCAGACCAGTCGGCATCATGGGGAGCAAAAATAGCCTCCACGGCAGATGCGTTATTATCAATTACTTGAATCCATTGCTTAAGGTCGGCACTGAAGCCGGTGGCTGCACGGGCACGCCCAAATACCGCACCGGTATCATCATAACGCCCCCCTTGTGCCACCGCCTGCCCATGGCCTGCCACGTAGGCGGCAAATACCACGCCCGTGTGGTAATCGAAGCCGCGCAGCTCGGCTAAATCTAGGAAGATATTGACCTGTGGGAAGCGTGCTTGAATGGCGCTACAGATTGTCTTTAGGTTGGCCAAGGAGGCCGCTATATCGGCCACGCCTAGTAAGTCTTGGGCGCGATCTAGCACCTCGGTGTCACCGTTCATGTCTAGTAAGCACAGGAAGGCGGCTTGCAGTTTAGCATCCGCAATATGCTCTTTAACGAGGATGCGGTATTCGGTTACCGACTTAGTATTCAAGGTATTGAATATCTGCTCGCTGGCATGCTTAGTGAGCTGTGCCGCGTTCACTAAGGCCTTGTAAATACCCACATGGCCTAGGTCGAGGTGAATTTCTTGCACCCCAGCGGCACTCATGGACTCTATTAACAAGGATAATATTTCAACATCGGCACAGGCTGCCGATTCGCCAAATAGCTCGGCACCAATTTGCATGGGTGCCCGTGAGCTTAATAGCGACTTGGCCTTAGTGTGCAACACAGGGCCACAATAACTGAGGCGGTTAACCCCTTCTTTGGGCCAGCTATGGGCATCTATGCGGGCAACCTGAGGGGTAATATCGGCACTGACGCCCATTAACTTACCACTTAGTTGGTCGGTCACCTTGAAGGTGTGCAGGTTTAAGTCACTGCCCACACCGGTGAGCAGTGACTCTAGATGTTCTAGTTGGGGAGGAATAACAAGTTCGTAACCCCAGCACGCAAAGGTGTCTAATAATGTACGACGCATGCTTTCAAGCTGTTTTGCCTGGGGAGGCAATAGCTCTTCAATTCCGTCCGGCAGTAACCAGCGATCGGCTTGGCTCATTCGACTCGTTCTCTTATGGCACTAAAATAGAGTTCGTAAAAAAACCGGGATCGGCCCGGTTGCGCGGATTCTACACCTTTTTTGGGATTAGCGCCAAGGGAAAGGGCGCTGCCGAATGGGCAATCGCATTAAAATTAAAGTCGTACCACTGCGCTTTCCCCGCCAGCCTGAA
>CAJXIK010000191.1 GCA_913054445.1 uncultured Bermanella sp. | reverse complement strand
CTCAGCTGTGCCCCTGTCAACGACAAGTTTAACGCCAGCGCACCGTCTAGGGTATCGAGCTTAGGCAGCCATAATTGAAAGCCGCCTTGGATGGCATCCACATCCGCTAACGAGAGCTGCAAGCCATCGCCCACAACGCGCACCTGCTGCTCATCCATAAACCAATCTACCTGGCCACGGCCGCGCGTAACCTTAAATGGTTCGTCATATATTTGCGGGAAATCGAGTTCCATTTTCTCTGAGGAAAACTGGATACGGCCACTATTATTACTGGCCGCCAGCACGCCGCTAAGATTTTTTATGCCGGGAATACCAGCGTGGGCATCTATGCTGATGTCTTGCAGCTCGCCGGCAAGGGTGAAGTCCAGTTCTTCACCCGGGTTTTGCTGCAAGATAAGGCTCAGGTTATTGACCTCACCACGCGCCTGTAAGCCATCAAGCCAGCTCCGCAGTGACGGTGGCATGAGGCTAAGTTCAGATAATAAATCCTGCGTGTATTGTAAATTTACCTTTTTAGCAAAACCCTGCCAGCGATTTCCCTGCGGGGTTTTAGCGAGCTGCAAGCCCAAGTCTTGCAGCTGCCACTTTTTATCCTGGAAGGTGAACTTGCCGTCATCCAACCACAGGGTCCAGCTATCTATGTCATTTTGCCTGAGCCACAGCTGAGTGTTTATATTCTTAAAGTCGCCGTGACCCGCAATCGACAACTTAGGCGTGGCCATATTGAGTTTCGCGTAATTCAACACGCCTTGCTTAAACTCAAAGCCCAGCTGTGCCGACGCCTGCAACTCATCGAAGATGGCCGCTCCCGACAGCTGCTGCAACCAGTAATTGATGTCTAGATTGGGTAAATCGATCACACCTCGGGCATAAAAATCTTCTAGGTCATAAGGGCTGCCGCGACTAAAGATGCGCATGCCCGCCTTTATTTGATGCGCATCACCATAGCTGATGCTGCCCGTCATGAGGCGGTTAAAGCCATCGCCACTCATGACTAGATGATCAATTTGCAGTGTTTTCCGTTCGTCATTGAGCCAGGTCTCGACGCTGACGTTATTAATTTCTAGGTGCTGCTGTAATAGCAGGCCTTCGACGAAGCGTTGCACGGAAGACATAGTGTGTTGCGGAGTCGCCGGCTGCGCTATGCTGGCATCCTTGTCGAGGATGATAGAGACTCCCGACAGGCGTACCGATTTAAACACTGGGGTGAGGTTAAGCAGCGACGAGCCAGGGTCGAGCACAAAATCCATCGCCGCGATGGACAGCATGGGGCGCTCGGCTTGCGAGCCTTGCGGGTACAGGGTGATACCCTCGACATGCAACGAGGGGGTGAGTATGCGCATGTCCCCTGACAACTCGCGAATGTGCAGCCGACTGTTTAGCTGTTGGCTAATGTAGCGCTCAACATCTACGCGGTACTTGCCAATATAGGGGAGGGTTTGCTGACCTACCGCGCTGTACAGGGCCAACACAATAAAGGTTGCCACCAACAGCAAGTTTAAGGTGTTGAGCCCGTGCCGCAGACTCGTATGCTTCTTTGCCATGGGTGTTACTGTAGGATCACATCATACTGCTCTTGATGATACATGGGCTCAACTTGCAGTTTAATCGTCTTACCCATAAATTTCTCTAGGTCGGCCAGGCTTTGGCTCTCCTCATCGAGCAGCAAATCAATCACGCTCGGGGTGGCGAGGATCATATACGCATTGGCTTCATAGGTTCTGGCCTCGCGCAGTAATTCGCGAAATATCTCATAACACACCGTCTCAGAGGTTTTAACTTCGCCTCGGCCCTGGCATTGAGGGCAGGGCTCACACAACATCTGGCCGAGGCTTTCACGGGTGCGTTTGCGGGTCATCTCAACTAGGCCCAGCTCGGATACCTGGCTAATCTTAGTCTTGGCGTGATCTTTCTCCAACGCTTTCTCAAGCATTCTTAATACTTGGCGCTGATGCTCGCTGTCTTCCATGTCGATAAAATCGAGAATGATGATGCCACCCAGGTTTCTTAATCTTAACTGGCGACCAATGACGGTGGCCGCCTCTAGGTTGGTCTTAAATATCGTTTCTTCTAGGTTTTTGTGACCGACAAAGCCACCCGTGTTCACATCGACCGTGGTCATGGCTTCGGTTTGATCTATGATGAGGTAACCACCCGACTTGAGCGACACCTTTTTTTCCAACGCCTTTTGAATTTCGTCTTCGACCGCATACAGGTCGAAGATGGGCCGTTCACCGGTATAATATTCCAGCTTATCGGTCACCTCGGGGACAAAGGTTTGCGAGAATTGTTGCGCGTTTTGAAAATTTTCACGGGAATCGATTAACACTTTGTCCACATCTGGGCGAATAAAATCCCTGAAGGTACGCAAGTGTAGGGGCAACTCCTCATAGATGTTGCCCGGCGCTTTTACGGTCTTGATGCGTTCCTGAACCTTGCCCCAAACGCGCTGCAAGTAGCGAGTATCGCTAAGAATCTCATCCTCGCCCGCCCCTTCGGCGGCAGTACGCAAGATAAAACCACTCTGCTCGCTTAAACCTTCTGCGCTCATGCACTCTTGCACTAAGGTGCGCAGACGTGCGCGCTCGCCGGCATTTTCGATGCGCTGGCTAATGCCCACGTGTTGCGTATTAGGCATAAACACCAGATAACGGGAGGGTATGGATATATGCGTGGTGAGGCGTGCGCCCTTGCTGCCAATGGGGTCTTTAGTCACCTGCACTACCAGGCTTTGGCCTTCGTGTAATAGGCTACTGATGGAATCTGGTTGCTTACGGGCGGCTTCACTGTTTTTGAGCGGCCCCTGAATGTCGGCGGCATGAATAAACGCGGCGCGCTCTAGACCCACCTCAACAAATGCGGCCTGCATGCCGGGCAACACCCTAACCACCTTGCCCTTATAAATATTGCCCACAATGCCACGCCGATTGGTGCGCTCTATATACACTTCTTGCAAGACGCCATTTTCCACTAAGCCCATACGGCTTTCTGTGGGGGTGACATTTAAGAGGATTTCCGTATTCATTATTTCGCTATTTAAATATGCCTGTGAACAGACGGGTTAATTTAATACTGACTCTATGATTCAATCACGTCTACTTTAGGCTTTAAAATATCGCCGCACGCTAAACAGTAGGTTATACCAAAGCGGCCAAATAATTGCACTCCCCAACGAAGACCACAGCAAGGCGCTCTTACCCTGTGCCATCACTATGGACTCAATCCAGAAGCGCACCAACGTATATAAACCAATGAGTACGAAGATTAGCAACCCTTGCTGCACGATATTATAAAGGCGCATGCGTGAATGCAATAACATACATAGGTACGCCAACAGGCTCAGGGCCAAGGCATTGAGGCCCAAGATATCGCCATGCAGGACATCCAATAACAACCCCATAAAAAAGCCTAAGAAGATGCCCGCCCTGCCCGGCGACACCAGTATCCAAAAAATCAGTGTCATGGCCACCCATTCTGGCCGGATGTAATCCAGCAGGCTGGCCATGGGAAAAATTGCCAGCACCAGCGCCACGAAAAAGGTCGGCAAGATCACCGCATAGGCTCGTATCATTGGCTCAAATCATAGGATCGTATCATTGCTCCCCCTCCTGAACAGCCGTGATAGAGGGCAGCTCACTTTCCATAGAAAAAACCAGCAAGACATAACGGCTGCGATCCAGATAGGCCGATGGTCTTGCCAAGACCTGCGCAAACGGTTGCCCAGGATCATGGGACACTTGGGTAATGTCTCCCAGCGGGTAACCCTTAGGGTAACGGCTGCCCAAACCCGAGCTCACCAGCTGATCACCCACCTTAATATCGGCGGTATCGGGCACGTATATTAGCTTCAGTTCGTTTAATTGGCCGGAGCCCACAGCGATGGCCCGCACTCCATTACGAGTGACCTGCACCGGAATAGCATGGTTGCTGTCGGCCACCAGCAAGACTCGGCTGGTATAAGGCAGCACCTCGATGACCTGCCCCATTAACCCCTGGGCATCCAGTATGGGCTGACCCACGAAGACATTATGGCTGGCACCTTTATTGATGATAATGTGATGGGTATAAGGATCGGGATCTACGCCAATAAGCTCGGCCACCAATATCTTGTCGTCGAGCTGCTCTGAGGTGTTGAGCAATTCACGCAGCCGATTATTTTCGGTGCGTAAGGCAACCGTCTGCTGTACTTTTTGTTTGAGCACGAGGGATTCGAGGCGCAGGCGATTATTATCTTCCAGCAAGCTGGCATGGCTCATGGCAGACTCTTCCGCCCATAAGCTTAAGCGTCCAGAGATAGATGACACCCATTGTACCGGAACAATAAGATAACCAAGGGTAGCGCGCAGCGCCGCGGTGGGTGCAAGATAGCGGTCGGCCAACATGAGCGAGACCGATAACAATATCGCCAGCAATAGGCGATAACCCAGAGTAGGGCCGGAAGAAAAAATGCCTTTAATGCTTGGCTCCTAGGAATCAATGCCTGCCGTTAGGTGATCCGTTT
>CAJXIK010000190.1 GCA_913054445.1 uncultured Bermanella sp. | reverse complement strand
CTGTATTCATCATCGTGGGCCAAAATAATTAACTGGCTCTTGTTCATGAAATCATCCACATGGCTGCTGCGTTTCTTGTGCACCGAGGCGTTGATTTCTTGATCCATATAGAAGTGGTGCTGGGCACTGACCAAAGGGTCGAAGAAGGTGACATTGAGCCCAGCCTCGATGAGCCGCAGCAGCAGTATTTCGTTTGGGCTCTCGCGCATGTCGTTGGTGCCCACCTTAAAGGTGAGGCCGCAAATACCGATATTTTGGCAACCCGATGCCTGCACCATGGCCACCACGTGTTCGATGTGAGCCTGGTTAGATCGAATCACCCCCTCTATTAATGGCACCTCAATATTTAAGGATTTAGCCAGGCTTTTCATGCCGCGAATGTCTTTCGGTAAACAGGAACCGCCAAAGGCAAAGCCGGGCTTGAGATAGCTGGGCGAGATGTTGAGCTTGGTATCTTTGACGAAGAGATCCATCACCTCGTGGCTGTCTACCTGCATTTTTTGACAGAGGCGGCCGATCTCATTGGCGAAGCTCACCTTCGTGGCGTGCCAGCTGTTGTCGACGTATTTTACAAACTCAGAGACGGCGATGCAGGTTTGGTGTATCTCGGCATCTATGTCCTTTATAAGGTCGCAGACGATGGCGGCGCTGCGTGTGTCGCGGGTGCCAATGATAGAGATAGCAGGGTGAAAAAAATCATCGATGGCGCTGCTTTCGCGTAAAAACTCAGGGTAAAAGCACAGGCCAAAGTCGTGGCCTAGGCGTTTCGCGGAGGTACGTTCGATGATGGGCAGCAGTACATTTTCGGTGGTACCGGGGGGCACTGTGCTTTTAAACACTAGGGTGTGAAAGGTCTTTTTGTGCGCCATGATCGCGCCGAGCTGCTCACACACGCGGGTGATATGAGAGAGGTCACAGGCACCCTGTTGATCGCTGGGGGTGCCGACGCAAATGAGGGTGATGGCGCTGTTAATAAGCGCCTCCTGTAAATCGGTGGTGGCCCGCAAGGTATGGTCATTGATGCCGCGATAGATGCCCTCTTCGAGGCCTGCCTCGATGATGGGGGAGCGCCCGGCGTTGATGTGCGCCACCTTCTCGGCATTGGTATCCACGCCAGTGACGCGATAGCCCAGGTTAGCAAAACACACACAGCTAACCAGCCCCACATAGCCTAGGCCCACCACGCTGAGCACGGGTTTATTTGGATCCACCCCGTGAGTAGCCGCCAATGGCGGCGTTTGCTGTGGTTTTGCTGGTGACATGGCTCAACCTGTTGACAAAATTCTGTGATATAGGCCGTGCGAGCAGCCCGTGGGCTTAGTCATCAAGTTATATGCCAGCCACATCAGTAAAAAAATATGATGGCTTTCAATGCGTTAGGCATGTGCCGATTTTTTGTTCGCCAGCGGCGCGCCTAAAAGTTGAAAAACGCATTGCAAAATGCAATGAAAGCGTTGCGTTTTGCAATTCTTTATTCCCCCTAGCTTCGGCTCAAGATTAGAATCTTGTATGGATTCAAGGGCTTATAAATATTTAAAAATAGCGGGGCGCTGGTACTACTCTTGCTCGGCTTAGGGGGTGTACACAGTTGGATAACACAGGTGAAAATATCTCGGGAGGTACCCTCCCATCGGCGTCATCACCGGGTCAGTACCCCCATAGACATCACCATTAAAGACCACCTTTACAGTGTGTCCGACTGGAGTCTGGGCGGCTTTAAGATAGATAACTGGGATGACGCCAGCGTCAACGACGGGGATGAACTAGAGTGCAATTTCTCCCTGCCGTTTCAGGGTTTTTTTCTGGCCTTCAACGTTCACATTAAGGTCATTCGGCGCTTTGAGAATACCCTAGCCACTAAGTTTATTGACATCGATGAGCGCAAAACCGAGTTACTCGAGCACTTCATCGAAGAGCTAGTACGTGGCAATATGACCCCTGTGGGGGATACCATATTACGCATCGATTCCCCCGTGACGCCGGTCTCCTACGAGCCCGATCACAACCCCACGAGCGACTTACCGGTGCGGCGTTGGCCGCTCAAACTCATTTTAGTCACTACTCTGTATACCTTCGCGGGCATCGTGCTGCTGCTTTATATCTTGTTTACCCTATGGGTAAATTTCTTGTCCTTACAGGTGGAGACTGGCGTGGTCATCGCGCCCTTGGAGGCGGTGGTGTCCACCGCCGATGGCAAGATAGCCGAGGTGGCAAGCTCATTAAATCAACCTATTTTGCAGGGCGAGCCGCTGATTAACATCCATAACCCAAAAATTCAGCAGCAGATCGAGCAGGCTAAAATCAACATCGACCGCAGCAAATTATTATTAGAGCGCCTGCGGCATGAAAAAGATGTGGCGCAGGCTAAGTTAAAAGATTACCAAGGTTACTCGCTGTTAAAACTTAAAAAGATGGAGCTGCACGTGCAAACCTTGCGCAAACAAGAGCGCATGGCACACGTCCACGACGATCGCATCCAACTCTTGTTTGCACAGGGGCACGCCTCTAAGCGCGCGTCGGATCAGGCGGCAGACGAACACGTACAACTGAAGAGAGAGGTGTTAAGCGCGGTTAACGAACTGAATGAACAACACCTCAGTAAAAATAGCCTCGCAGAGGGGCGCTTCTATTCGGGGGAGCGCTTCGAGCTGGATGTTAACGAGCTCACGGTAAATATAGAGCAGGTAAAGCGCCACATTAATATGGATACCCAAGAGCTGTTTGTGTTGTACCGCCACAAGGGCAACTTAAACCTGTATGCCCCCAGCGATGGTCGTTTAGTGGAGCTTTTTAAGCATAAAGGCAGCGCCACCAAGCGTGGTGAAACCATCGCGGTCTTCGAGCGCGACGAGCCCCGGCTTATCGAGGTTTTCTTAACCCAGGAAGAGGTGCTGGAGGTGAAGATGAACCAGCTGGCGCGGGTTTATTTTACCTCGCTAGATTTAACGGTTAACGCTCGGGTGAGCAGCATCGACCGCTCTTATAACTCGGTGGATTCTTTAACCAACCGCTTCACCTGGCACGATGGCCGCGAGCGTAACTCTAAGGTGACCCTGCGCTTCGTCGACCTTAACACGCTGGCCAGCCAAGTGAAGATCACCTCGGGTTTACCGGCGGTGGTGACCTTTCCCAATGTGGGGGTGGGCATGATTGGCGATATTATTCGCTCATTTAAAATTCAGCTTAAACAACCAGAAACCCTAATAGAGCCTAAAAATGGTAGCACCATCTGAGCGCCTAGCCTGTTTAAAAAGCGGTGCCTCTATTGTCGATACGCCCGAAAAATGGAACATGCTTGCCTTCTATAAATTATTTATTTATTTAGGCCTGTGTTATGTGTTGGCGCTTAACACCCCAGATGTTATCTGGGACCCGGAGCTCATGCGGGTGACCCTAGTGCTGGGCGGCATCGGCATCTGGCGATTTTCATGGTGGTTTGTGCACTTGCTGCGCGCCGAACTCTACGGCCACATTCGCTACCCCCTCATCCGCGCGCAGGCAGATGAGGCGTGGGAGAAAGGTTGGCGGCCGACGCACATGCATTACCTGATCACCACCTTTCATGAGCGCCGCGACACCACCGAGCTGGTGCTAAAAAGCATCCTCCAAGAGGCGCGTGACACACAGTTGGCCACCACCATCTGGCTGGGATCGGGAGATAAATACGACGAAGACATCATGAGCCAATACCTTAAGTTGCACGGTCAAGACCTGAACATCGAGCTTATTATCGTGAGGCAAAATGTGGCGGGTAAGCGCATGGCCATCGGCCTCGTGTTGCGTGCCATGAGCCGCCACGGCATAGGTAAAAACGACCTAGTGTGTTTCATGGACGGCGACGCCATTCTCGATCATGGCGTCATTCAAAAATGCACCTCGGTCTTTGCCCGCGATGAAAAATTACAGGCCATCACCACCAACGAAGAGGTGTTGTGTTTTGGCCCTAGGTGGGTGGCTACCTGGCTAACCATGCGCTTCGCCCAACGGCGTGTGGCCATGCAATCTCACTCGCTATCTAACAAAGTGCTAACACTCACCGGGCGCATGTCGGTGTTTAGGGCGCAGCACCTCACTAAGCTCGAATTTATCAGAAAGCTCGAAGCCGATCACTTAGAGCACTGGCTATGGGGGGACTTTCGATTTTTGTCGGGGGACGATAAAAGCTCTTGGTACTACATGCTAACCCAGGATGCGAGGATGCTCTACATACCCGATGCCATAGTGTACACGGTAGAAGAAATTGAAGGCCTCGGGCTGGCCCGCATGACGCAAAATTTTTGGCGTTGGTCGGGTAACATGCTGCGTAACGGCGCGCGTGCCCTGGCCCTTGGCCCGCGCAAGGTAGGATTTTTTATCTGGTGGTGCATCCTCGATCAGCGTATCGCCATGTGGACCATGTTGATTAGCCCGATACTGGCCATTAGTGCCAGTGTGGTATTGGATTCCGCTTTCATTGTGGGTTATATCACTTGGATCATGTTCTCGCGCATGTTGCTGTCTTTATTCCTGTACCGTTACAG
>CAJXIK010000189.1 GCA_913054445.1 uncultured Bermanella sp. | reverse complement strand
GACAACACAGACACAACAACCGAGGCGGCCGCCACAGAAACCGTCGCCATACCCAGAGTCACAGCGGACCCAGGCTCACGCCGCATCACCGAGGTGCTCACCCACCTCGGCTTATACCAGGCAGATCAACAGGTGATTAAGTTGGGTGACGACGACGCGAGCCTCAGCGGTTTATACCTGCCCGAGAACACCGGCAACCCCCAAGGGGGGGTGCTAATTCTGCACGACATCGAACAAAATGCCCTACTGGCGCAGACCGTCGGCCCCCTGCGCGAATATTTACCCGATTACGGCTGGAATACCCTGAGCCTGTTTTTTGGCAATTATCTCCCCCGCCCCCTGCCCGCACTTGTGAAAAAAATAGCCGAACAAGCCCCCGCAGCGGTCATAAGCGACGCGGCTGAAGCAGACACTAGCGCGCCCATGGCACAAGCAGAGCTGGCAGAACTGCCCACCGAGGCCGAGGCAGGCACCGAGCCCGTTGATCAAAATTTTGCAGATGAAGCCAGCGACACCCTAGGAGAGCTGGCCGCCACCATCGGCGAGCTGCCCCCGTTGGCCGCCACCAATCAGCCGCCACCAACAGACGACGCAGCCCCCTCGGCGGAGGAAGCGTTCTTAGAAGGCATGCAATTAAGAGTAGATGACGGCCTGCGCCAGCTAAATACCCTAGGGCAGTTCAACCTAGTGATCGTGGCGTATGGGCTCAGTGCCAACTGGGCGGCGGCCAGTTTACTCGAGCGCTTCGCCGGTCGCCCTGGGGTGCGCGGTTATGCCTTAGTGCTCATCAACGCTCGGGCCAGCCAGTACCCGGCGGTGGACTTAAACGCTTCCTTGGCGCAGTTGCAGATTCCCATGCTGGACCTCGTCAGCGGCCAATCCAAGGTGGCGCAACGCGAGCACCGAGAGCGACGCAACGCCATCACCCGCCAGCAAAATCGCCGTTATATACAGATTCAATTGCCCGCCGTGAGCGCTAGGCTCGGCGACAAGAGCAACCTCATCACCCGCCGCGTGCGTGGCTGGCTCAAGAGCAACGCCGCCGGTGAGGAGATTGGTGTCGGTGGCCGCTAAAAAATCGGCAGATACACACCGCAGCACCTACACTGAGGGTAGTGAATAGCAGTAGAGCACCATGCAATCTAACCTCAGTTATTACTTCACATTAAGCGATGATTCGACCCTAGAGTATCACTTTACTTTTGATGGCGAGCGCTATGTGCTCGAGCGGGAAAATAGCAACCCGCCGCCCTGGAGCGAACTGCATTTTCAACAGTGCCCCCATTGCCCGTACAAGGGAGCGCAAGGGCCTAAATACTGCCCCGTCGCCCAGCAGCTGTCTTTAGTGGTTAAGGACGTAGATCACCTAGTAAGCTACCAGCGAGTCAACATTAAAGTGGTGACCAGCCAGCGTACTATCATCCAAGAAACCAGCGTGCAGGAGGCAGTGGGTTCGTTATTGGGTTTAATCTTCGCAAGCTCGGGCTGCCCCCATACCGAATTTTTATTGCCCATGGCGCGCTTTCATTTGCCCTTAGCCTCGGCCGAGGAAACCCTATGGCGTGCCTGTGGCAGCTTTTTATTGGCGCAATTTTTTCGCAAAGAAAGCGGCGAAACCCCAGAGATGCTCGACGATGTATTGCGCCGTTATGAGAACCTAGAAACCATCAACCGCGCCATGGCTAGGCGCCTAAAAAGCCAGGTCAGCACCGATTCCTGCTTGAATGCCATCGTGCTGCTAGACAACTACGCCAAACACTTTCCTTATTATCTAGAAAAATCCATTCATCGCCTCAAGCCTCTTTATGTGGCGTATTTAATGAATTAGACCAGCAGCGCCACCATTAAAGCTTTTACCAATACGCCCGATAACCTTGTTAGGCATTCGATGCCAGCCAATATTTTGCAAGGAGCAGACTATGTACACAGGGCAGAACAATCAGTTTATAAGTGCCATCGAGCAACATGCGTATCAGGAAGGATTAAAGGCACAGCACAGCTCGCAAAACCCTTACTGCGGCAGCGACACGCCCCATGCTGCACGGGCGTGGGCTAAGGGCAATCAGCTGGCCTTTCGTTTAACGGCGCGTTTGGGAGTGCAGTACCTCAACGCCAGCCGCTCTCACGCCTAAAACCGTAAATTCAAACTTGCAGCGCATCATTTTATTTCTCCGCCAATTCAGAGGGTTAGAGCTTCTATTCTTTAGCGGCCGATGTGAACGAGCCCATGGCTGGGTAGGCAGCACCCACAGATTGCCCCCTGTGCAACAGCCTACTTAGTGGTGTGCCGGAAGGTGCCGTCCCAATCGTCGGGTAGGTCGTGATCTTTAAGGTGGGGAATGCGCTCCATATAAACCTTGTAAACCCCCAGCGGGTTGCTCGCGAACAGCGCGCTAAACGCCGCCAGCGCAGCATCCCACTTGCGCTCTAGGTGCAGCTGATAGGCGGCATTGTAAGCGTCCAGTTCGTCTAGGGTCGCTTGCGACACCTTACCTTCTTCGCCTAGGGGTTCATAGACGCGAATGGCCGTGTCTTTACCCTTCACCTGAATGCGGTCCACAAATCGGCACACAAAACCGCTGCTGTGATCGTAGGTCTCTTCGCCAATTAAAATCTTGCTGCCATAAAATTTGGTGATGCTCTCCAGTCGCGAGCCTAGGTTCACCGCATCTCCCAGCACAGTATAGGAGCGGCGATAACTCGAGCCCATGTCGCCCACGTTCATGGGACCAGTGTTTAGGCCCACCCCAATATTAGCCTCGGGCAGGCCCATCTCTTTAAATTCGGATTTTAGCTTTTCACTGATCACTTGCATGTTGAGGGCCGCCAAGATGGCGTTGTTTCTGTGGTTGTCATCGTCGATGGGCGCGCCCCAAAAGGCCATGACCATGTCGCCCACATACTTGTCGATGGTGCCCTGTTGATCAAAAATCTCCTTGGTGATGGGGGTGAAAAAATTATTGAGAAAGCGCTTTAATTCTTTGGCCGTAAGGCTTTCGCTGATGGTGGTGAAGCTGCGAATGTCGGCGAATAACACCGTTAATTCCTTGCTGTCGCCATCGAAGGTATAGGCTCCCGGGTCGGCCATCATCTGGTCGATGTGGGCCGGCGGCACGTATTGGTCGAACATGCCCTTAAGCATTTTTTTGCTGGCGTTTTCTTTTAAGAAGCCGTCGGCCACGAACGCCCCGGTTAAAAAGGTGGTGAGAATCCAGGCCCCCGCCACCGGCAAGTCCAACCCCAACACCCAGGCATAGCCGTTAAAACCAAACACCGCAGAGATGATCACGGTGCCGGTGATCAACATGGCGGTGGGGCCCAGCATGGGCAGCACAGTAATCATGAAGATGGCAATTAAGACTAACTGTAAAAACACCGCCCCAGCGGTCCAGTCTGGTTGATAGGGGAAGCCGCCGCTGAGCAGCGCGCCGAGGATGTTGGCATGCACCTCTACCCCTGGGTATTGCGGCCCCATGGGAGTGGCCCGCAGGTCTGCTAGGCCGATGGCCGAGGTGCCCACGAACACCACCGCCCCCTCGAGGATGCCCGGCTCTAGGTTGTCGTTTAAGACGTCGGTGGCGCTGATATAGGGGTAGGTATAGGCCTCACCTTGGTAGGGCACGCGCACAAACCCTAGGGCATCGGTGGGGGCGGGAAATTCACTCACGGCGATGTCGGTGACGGTAAGCACATTACCGACCTGAGCTATTTGTGGCTCGATGCTATCAATAAATAAATAGCGCATGGCGGCCCCCAGTGCCAACGACGGGTAGAGCTTGCCGTCTTGCTGAATCACCAACGGTGCGCGCCGTACCGTGCCGTCGAAGTCTGGAAACATGGTGACGAAGCCGCCACCTGTGGCGTTGTCTTGCAGGGTGGGAATGTTAGCGGTGAAGCCGGGGCGCTCGGTCACCACTAGCTGGTTATTCCACGCGGGCGGAATATCGAAGACGCTCGCTGGCAATTGGCCGTTGCGATATTTTGCGTCGTCCTGAAAGAAAAACCCCAGCACCACGTCCTGCTCGGTGAGGATGCGCGCCATGTTGCTGTCGGCATCCACGCTGTGGGAGATCTCTTGCCAGTGTTGCGGGTTAATTTTGGCGAGCAAGGGTTTATCCACTAGCTCCCCTATGTACTCCACCGGGTTGACCTCGGCCTCGCTGAACACCACATCGAAGGCGGTGACGATGACCCCGGCCGCCCCCAGTTTGTCGATGAGCTTAGCGATCTTGTGGCGGCTCCAGGGAAACCGCCCCTCGGCGACGATAGAATCTTCGTCGATGTCGATGATGGCGATGTTGTGGTCGCTCTCACCGCGCTTGGTATGGGACAGCAGCAGGTTGAATCTTAGGTCGTAAAATAGGTATTCGATGCGCGCCAGCACATTGCTGGAGGAAGCCGAACTCACCGACAACCAGATGATGATGACCGCCATGCAGGCCGATAATAAGCGGGCGCTATGTTTGAGGAATTTGCGGGTAAAAAACATATCTGTTCAGCATAGCCTGAATAGCTGAAATTG
>CAJXIK010000188.1 GCA_913054445.1 uncultured Bermanella sp. | reverse complement strand
CCCACCTCAAAGCAACAAGTGGCGTACATCACTCAAGAGCTGGCACAGATAGCGGGTAAACATGGCGGCCTGCGCCCCATCGATGACCCTATGATCATAGGTCACACACAGCGGCAGCATAAGCCGTGGCTCAAAACTCTCACCATTCCATACCGGTTTATAGGCCGCCTTGCTGACGCCCAAGATAGCCACCTGTGGAGCGTTTACGATGGGCGTAAAGGCGGTGCCACCGATGCCACCTAAGCTAGAAATAGTGAAGCTGGCACCCATCATGGCATCCATGGGCAGTTTTTTGTCCCGCGCCAGCTTGGCCAGTTGCGAGCTTTCACGGGCCAAGTCCAGCACACCCTTGTCTTGTGCCTGCTTGATGACCGGCACCATTAAACCATCCGGGGTATCCACCGCCACCGACAGATTGTAATACTGCTTCAAGATAAGGCTATCGCCATCCGGCCCTAGGGAAGCATTAAATTGCGGAAATTTCTGCAAGGCCTTCACACAGGCTTTTAAGATAAACGCCAGCGGAGAGACCTTCACCCCGTCTGGAATTTGATCCTTCATCTGCCCCTTACGGTAGGCTTCTAGCTCGGTGATGTCTGCCTCATCAAAATGCGTCACCTGAGGAATCGTGGTCCAGCTGAGCAGCATATTCTTGGCGGTGAGTTTTTTAATTTTGCTCAGCGGCTGTTGCGATATCTCGCCAAAACGGGAGAAGTCTTCATCACTACCCCGAATCGTAAGGGGTGGCGGTGCCGCTTGGCCTACGCTGTTCACCTTCTGCTTCACAAACTGGTAGAGATCTTCCTTAAGAATACGCTGCCTAGGGCCTGTGCCCGATACCTGAGTTAGGTCCACCCCCATCTCGCGCGCCAGCTTGCGTACCGCCGGGCCGGTATGCACCGCTCCCCTGTTGGCAGTCGCCGCTGGGGTGCTCTGTGTGGCCGTCTTGCTAGCTGTTTGGGACTTAGCTGTTTGGGACTTAGCTGTTTGGGACTTAGCTGCTTGGGCCTTAACAGGGGCCGAACTCGGCAGCGCCGGACTAGATTCGGTCGCTGCCACCCGCATCGTGGCGATGACATCCCCTTCACTTACCTTATCGCCCAGCTGCACCGTGAAAGACAGCAAAGTACCGGCCTGCTCCACCGGCACTTCCATGCTGGCTTTATCGGATTCCAGCACCATCAGGCTTTGCTCGCCCTGTAGTTCATCCCCCACAGAGGCACACAATTCAATAATTTCAACGGCATCTAGGCCGCCTAAATCTGGCACCCGCACGTCTAGGGTGGTGGGCGCGCTGTTAACGGCCACGGGCTTGGCTTCTGGCGCGGCCGGAGCCGCCTCTCTCGGTTCACTGCTGGCACTGGCCGCCGCCGATTCTTGAGCCACCGCCTCTACCAAGGCAAGGGGCGAGCCGCTGCTGACCATGTCACCCACCTTCACCAGTAGGCTATGAATGGTGCCCGCCATGGGCGCGGGTACTTCCATGGAGGCTTTATCGCCCTCCAACACCACCAGGGATTCTTCTTCGCTGATGCGGTCACCCGCTTGCACGCAAATTTCGATGACTTCTACTTGATCCATGCCACCTAGGTCGGGCACGGTTATTTGAGTTTGAGACACAGGCCTTCCTTTTAGTTGTAAAGTGGGTCGAGTTTATCGTGGCTGATTTCGTAATCGCTTAATGCTTGCTCTAACACGGCCTGCTTAATCTTGCCGTCTTTAAGCAGGGCCGTAAGCGCCGCTACCACAATAAACTGCCTGTCTACCTCGAAGAAACGCCTTAGTTTTTCACGGCTGTCGCTGCGACCAAAGCCATCTGTGCCAAGGGTCACATAGGTCTTATGCGCCGGCATGTAAGCCCGCAATTGCTCGGCGTATTGTTTCATGTAATCGCTGGCACAAATCACTGGGCCTGCGCTATCGTTGAGGCAATCATGCAGGTAACAGGTTTTCTCGCGGCCTGGATTTAACAGGTTTTCACGCTCCACCTGACGACCTTCGCGGGTCACCTCGTTGATGCTCGGCGCACTCCACACTTGGGCGTGAATGCCATAATCATCTTGCAGTATTTGCTGAGCGTGCAGCACTTCGTTCAAGATAGTGCCACTGCCCATGAGTTGCACCGACAGCGCCGATTTTGCGGCGGGTTTTAGGGTTGGCTTTAATAAGTACAGGCCCTTGCGGATGCCTTCCTCGGCCCCCTCTGGCATGGCCAAGTGCCGATAACTTTCGTTCATCACCGTGATGTAATAAAACACCCGCTCGTGATTTTCGTACATGCGTCGCAAGCCATCCTGAATAATCACCGCCAGCTCAAAGCCAAAGGTAGGGTCATAGGTGACACAGTTGGGTATCGTGTTGGCGAGAATATGGCTGTGGCCATCTTGGTGCTGTAGGCCTTCACCGTTAAGGGTGGTTCGCCCGGCGGTGGCACCGATTAAGAAACCCTGCGCCTGACAATCACCGGCTGCCCAAGACAAATCCCCCACTCGCTGGAAACCAAACATGCTGTAAAAGATATAAAACGGCACCATGGGTTTATCGTAGGTGCTGTAGGCGGTGGCCGCCGACAACCAGGCCGAAAAAGCACCGGCTTCGTTGATGCCTTCTTCCATGATGCGGCCTTTCTTATCTTCCTTGTAATACATCATCTGGCCGAAATCTACAGGTTCATAAAGCTGACCTTCGGAGCTGTAGATACCCAGTTGGCGGAACAAACCTTCCATGCCAAAGGTACGCGCTTCGTCTGGCACGATGGGCACCACGCGCTCGCCCAAGGACTTATCTTTAACCAAGTTAGACAAAATCCGCACGAAGGCCATCGTGCTAGAGATAGACTTGTCGGCGCTGCCTTTTAGCTGCGCGGCGAAGGACTCTAACTTAGGGGGCGTGAGCACTTCCTTGTTTTCGTGACGCACCGGCAAGAAGCCACCCAGTTTTTCCCGCCTGCTGCGCATGTAGACCATCTCTGGGCTGTCGGCTGGTGGGCGATAATAAGGCACATCTTTTAGGTCGTTGTCGCTGATGGGAATGTCGAAGCGGTCGCGGAATCCTTTGAGGCTTTCAATGTCGAGTTTTTTCACCGAGTGCGCATCCATCTTGCCTTCTGCCGCATCACCCATGCCGTAACCCTTAATGGTGTGAGCCAAAATCACGGTGGGCTGCCCCTTATGACCGGCCGCCGCACGGTAGGCCGCATAAACCTTGTAGGGGTCGTGGCCGCCACGGTTAAGCTTGAAGATTTCGTCGTCTTTCATGCCCGCCACCATCTCTGCTAGCTCTGGGTACTTGCCAAAGAAATGCTCCCGCGTATAGGCACCGCCCTTGGATTTGTAGTTTTGGAACTCGCCGTCCACCACTTCGTCCATGCGTTTTTGCATGAATCCTGCTTCATCTTTGGCAAACAATGGGTCCCAGTGGCGACCCCACACCACCTTGATGACATTCCAGCCTGCCCCGCGAAAGGTGCCTTCTAGCTCTTGAATAATCTTGCCGTTGCCGCGCACTGGGCCATCTAGGCGTTGCAGGTTGCAATTCACCACGAAGATTAAGTTTTCGAGTTTTTCTCGGCCAGCGAGGGCGATGGCACCCAAGGATTCTGGCTCGTCACACTCGCCATCTCCCAAGAACGCCCACACCTTTCTATCCAGCCTAGGGGTCAGTTCACGGGCCGACATATAGCGCATGAAGTGCGCCTGATAAATCGCCTGTAACGGGCCAAGGCCCATGGATACCGTGGGAAACTGCCAGTAGTCGGGCATAAGACGGGGGTGGGGGTAAGAGCTTAAGCCCTTGCCATCGACCTCACGGCGGAAGTTTTCTAGCTGTTCTTTTTCGAGGCGACCCTCTAAGAAGCTGCGCGCATAAATGCCTGGGGAGATGTGACCCTGGTAATAGATGAGGTCGCCGTGGGGACATTTTTCGCTGTCTTGGTTGGGGGCGCGGAAGAAGTAGTTAAAGCCCACATCGTACAGGGTGGCGCTGGATGAGAAGCTGGATATGTGGCCGCCCAGATCATCGCCGCTCTCGTTGGCCCGTAACACCATGGCCAAGGCATTCCAGCGAATTAACGAGCGAATGCGGCGCTCTAAGAATAGATCCCCGGGCATCTTCACTTCTTCGGTGAGAGGAATGCTGTTGCGGTAAGGGGTTGTGTAGGAATACGGCAGGGGCAAGCCATTACGGGTGGCGCGCTCGGCCAGAGTCTTCAATAAAAAGCGGGCGCGCTCTATGCCGTGCTCGCGAATGACGCTGTCGATGGAGTCGAGCCACTCCTGGGTTTCGGTTGTATCTGGATCTTGGTCAAACGATTCCATTGAATATCCTTGCCACTAAACGCTGTAATTAAATATAAGTAAAAGTATAGACAAGGGGAGTGTATTAATCCTAAAAGCAATAAACAAGGCAGAATGCGCCATCCTGTAGTTTTACTACAAGATTAAGGAGGCAGGTAAAATGGGCGATACAGCAAAAACTATCCATATTATTGTCAAAAACGACCATTAAGCTGGATATAAGGAGCCAGTGGAATTCATA
>CAJXIK010000187.1 GCA_913054445.1 uncultured Bermanella sp. | reverse complement strand
GGGTGCAAATATTCTTCGATGATGGTGAAATCACCACTGTCCCAGGCCTTATTCACCAAACGAAAGTGCTCGAGGGCTCCGTCTTCAAATTCCTTCACATTGAAGTCGTTAGGAAATTCCAACGGAATGCTGTCGTCACCACCGCTGGCGCTCGGCATCGCTTGTTGGGGATCTGACATCTTGGCCTGGGGCTGGGATTGGGGCTGTTCTATCTCCGGCCCTGCTGTGGCAAGTTGCGGCCGTTGCTTACGGCGACTGGCGGTAAACAGTTTAAATAATACGAAGGCCAGCACAGCGAAGATGATCATGTCCATCATCTGCAAGCCATCGAATGCGCCGCTGCCCATCAAATAGGCCAGCGCCCCACCCGCCAACAAACCACCCATTAGGCCGCCCATCATGCCTGAGCGTGGGCTCTTGGCCGCGCCACTCTTATTAAGGTCTTGTTTTTGGCCGGCCTGATTCTGCCCCCCTTGTTTTTGACCGAAGAAGGGGCTGGCATTTTTAGAGGGGCTGGTTTTAAAGCTTTTGCCAAAACCACCGCTGCCAAAACGCTTGGCGGCGGCGTGATCCACCGCCGCCATGGTAAGAAAAACGGCTAAACACAGGCTAAATAAAGTTTTCATAGTCATGCTCAAAATAACGATATGGCATGTTAGCTTGAGCCAGCGTTAAGTCAACCTTAGATAACGAAACAATGAACAAGTGTTCGCTCAATATATGAAACCCGCCCCTGCCCCCTCCCTAGGGGCTTGTTTTGGTATCCGACCATTCACTCTGCATTGCCCTCTAAGCTAAAGCAGTTCAAATGCTTTAGCTTAGAGGTTTCTACCCCCGGCTATTCGCACCCACTAAGCCCAGCTCGCGCCCCTACCTAGATTTTTTCTTTTTACTTGGATTACGCGGCAAGCCCGTGTGTTGGGTCTTGGCATGAAACGACTTTTTATTGCGAGAGGTATTCTCTGGCACAAACTTTTTATTGGCGCGGCGGGCATCTTTTTCACGACCGCTTTCCGGCGGTACTAAGTGCACAGGGCCGCGCCCAATCAAATGGGACTTGCCCATCTTCTTAAGGGCCACTCGCAGCAACGGCCAGCTTTCAGGGTCGTGGTACCTTAAAAAAGCCTTGTGCAGCGCCCTTTGTTCCTTGTTTTTGGCGGCAAAAACCGGCTCTGTGTTCTTGGCCTTAATGGGCTTCAAGGGGTTACGCTCGGTCGCGTACATCGTGCTGGCGGTGGCCATGGGGGACGGATAAAAATTCTGTACTTGGTCTATTTTAAAGTTATTTTCTTTGAGCCACAGCGCCAAGTTCAGCATATCTTTATCGGTACTGCCCGGATGAGCACTGATAAAATAGGGAATTAAATACTGCTTCTTACCTGCGGCCAGAGAGTATTTTTCAAACATTTTTTTGAATGTTTCATAGGTGCCCATGCCCGGCTTCATCATCTTGCTTAACGGCCCCTCTTCCGAGTGCTCTGGGGCAATCTTTAAATACCCGCCCACATGGTGAGTGACCAGTTCCTTCACGTATTCTGGGTCTTCTACAGCTAGGTCGTAACGCAAACCAGAGGCGATGGCGATGCGTTTTACGCCGCTAATTTCACGGGCCTTACGGTATAAAGCGGTGGTGTGCTGATGATCGGTATTCAAGCTGCTGCAAATATTCGGGTAGACACAGCTCGGACGGCGGCAACTTTCTTCGATCTTTTTGTCTTTACAATTTAGCCGATACATATTGGCGGTGGGGCCACCCAAGTCACTGATCGTGCCGGTGAAACCCGGGGTCTTATCGCGGATGTTTTCAATTTCGGTAAGAATGGACTTTTCCGAACGGCTTTGGATGATGCGCCCCTCGTGCTCGGTGATGGAACAAAAGGTACAACCACCAAAACAGCCACGCATAATGTTCACGCTGAAGCGAATCATCTCGTAGGCGGGAATCTTGGCCTTGCCATAAGAGGGATGCGGCACCCGTTGATAGCGGTGCTCGAATACGCTGTCTAGTTCGTCTGTGCTCAACGGAATAGGCGGCGGATTTACCCAGATATCGTTACGGCCATGGGCCTGCACTAAGGGGCGCGCGTTACCCGGGTTGGTTTCCTTATGAAAGACCCGATCCATGTGGGCATAGAGGGCCGCGTCTTTTTTCACTTGCTCGAGGGATGGCAGGCGAATGTAACTGGTTTTAGGGTTGGTCTGGCGCATCTGTATGTGCGGCACAATGTTCACCACGGCAGAGTTGGCGGCCTTTAATGTCAGCTGCGCCTTTTTTTCCTCTTCGTCGATCATCTGATAGGGGTTGAGGTGGGCCTTGATGCGCCCCGGTTGATCGAGGGACGTGGAGTCGATCTCGGTCCAGCGCGCCTCGACGGCCAAGCCATCCACCTCTTCTTGAATTTTAGGCAGGGTCTTGCATAGAAAAGCGGTGCCGCGCACGTCTTGGATTTCGGTGATTTTCTCACCGCTCGCTAGGCGGTGGGCCACGTCGACCAATGCTCGCTCGGCGTTGCCATAAAATAGCAGGTCGGCGGTGCTGTCGAGCAACACCGAACCACGAATTCGGTCCTGCCAATAATCGTAATGCGATAAACGACGCAGGCTCGCCTCTATGCCGCCGACGATAATGGGCACCTGTTTTTTATAGGCTTCGCGCAGCTTTTGAGTATATACAGTGACCGCCCGATCGGGGCGCTTTCCCCCGATGTTACCTGGGGTATAGGCGTCGTCGTGACGAATTCGACGGTCTGCCGTGTAGCGATTAATGAGGCTGTCCATGTTGCCTGCGGAGACCCCAAAAAACAGCTTAGGCTCGCCCAGCACCTTAAAGCTGGCGATGTCATTCCAATCTGGCTGACAGATCAAGCCCACCCGAAAGCCTTGTGCCTCGAGGGTTCGACCGATCACCGCCATGCCGAAGCTGGGGTGATCCACATAGGCATCACCACACACGATGATGACATCACACTGATCCCAACCGAGTGCCGCCATCTCTTGACGCGACATGGGCAAAAACGGCGCAGGCTTCACATCACGACGATAGCGAGCATAGCTGTTTAGCGGGGGGACCACTGAAGATGAATTGGGCGGCGTCTGGGGGGTTTGCATAGGATCGCGGGTTTTCTAGTGGCAATATTGGACGCATTATACGGGCACACCGACCAATTAAAAACCCCATGCAAATAGAGGGTATAGCTCAGGTAACGCCCTATTCGTGTTTATAACAAGCTTATAGCGTCTATGTATAAAAAAACCTCATTTCTCCCCTGTTTATAGGTCTCGATTGTCTATACTTCGCTTAATGAGGAGAAAATTATGTGGTTTCGCTTTCGGCACTGGATCAAGAGTTACCATGCCCACATGGCCAAGCGCCATTATCGACACAAGCACTTCAGCCTTTGCCTACATCACCTAAAAGCCCTAAAGAAGTGGGATATAGCCACGCTTCAACAGCCCATCTTTGCCGGCTACCTAGCCATGTGCCATTACCAGCTAAAAGACTGGAGCCACCTCACCGAAGAGGTGGAGCGTGCATTATTCTTGCTGCGCCGCCATGTGCCAGGCAACGATGAGGCCCACGCATTATGGCAAGAGTTAAAATCTCACTTGCCCGACTTGCGCGCCTTAGATAGCAGCCAACAAGATACTAAAAAGAAGGTGCGCGACAGCCGCCGATGATTTTGCCACCCTGACTTGCAAGGACGTAGCCTTTCAACCACGTCAGGCTAAGGTAAGGTACACACCGCCCCTGTGTAAGCGCAGCAATCCCACCCATAGGCTCGCAATATAATAAAAAAGCATTTAAAACGCATAATTCCAACCTTCCCCCTCTTATTCACCTAGCGACATTGTAAAATTACGCATCCGCATATATGGTTAAACAATGATCACCACGATCATCCACACTCTCATGATTGGCACCTCATATCGTTGGCCCTCGGCCAAACCTGATGATGCAGGCCAGTGAGTAAGGGGGGCGTAATGTACGATGCTATTGTGGTGACTGCTTGCCGTGGAATTAAACACGGCCCACCGGCTCGTAACGCTGACTTGAATGCCCCTGAGGCAAACACTCGGCCCCCAGCTGGTACCCTAAATCCAGTGCCATAAGCGAAACTATAAGGGTTGGCGACTCAACCCTAACCCAAGCGGGTACCTATCGCGAGGTATTAGGAACGATGTATTGACACGCCCCCCTCCCCCAAACATACCAACGTGCCGCTATATCAGCGGCACTGTTTGTGCCTGCTATACTGCTAGTAACAGCCCCATTGCAGCATGAACGAGGGGCTAGGGTGCACCGTTGTGGATAACGCCATGAAACAAACCAACAAACAAAAATCTGAGCAGAAGAAAGCGTCCAATAGACGCATGCTGATATTTTTAGGGGTGTCGATCTCTTTATTGGGCATTGGCGGCTACTTACTGCTCACCTACGACCCGAAATCTGTGGCACAAAAATTTTACGAAGACAGGAAGAGCGCTCAATACTATCAAGAGTATCGAGAGTCTCAGAGCGCCGAGAAGAAGGCTGAACGCA
>CAJXIK010000186.1 GCA_913054445.1 uncultured Bermanella sp. | reverse complement strand
GGCAGTCGAATGAGATGCGTAAATAGGGGTTACTCTGCTCGACTAGGTAAGTGAGCAGCTTTAAGCCCTGTTCCAGTGTGGGGGACACCAGCATGGCGTAGCCCATGATGCCGAGGTCATCGAGGCGCGTGCGACTGGCCACTCGCAGCGCAATGTTGGGCACCTCGTTGGTGTGCAGCTGGCGCAATAGGCGCAGACAGTCCTCGGCTCCGTAACCGGAATTCACTTCCCACCAAGGGCGATTAAGGCCGCACCAGTGTCCCAGCGCCTCGCGATCTACGTAGGGGCATTCTTCACGCAACACTTGGGCGAGCTGGTTAAACTGCGATTCTGGGGCTGGCAGGGTCGACAATAGGGTGTTCGATGCATTCATGGCCTAAAATGATAGCCTGTCTAGGCCTAAAATGATAGTCATGTGGCCTTAAATACTAATTAGGAATCCGCGAGGGTGCATTACCCTAATCGCCACCCTGATATTTACGAACCTTTGAAGCGAGTACTGAGCCATGTCACAGACCTGTATCATCATCGGCGCGAGCCATGCTGCCGCCCAACTAGCCCCTTCTTTGCGACAGGAAGGCTGGGAAGGCAAGATCATCGTCCTTGGCGATGAAGCCTATTTGCCTTATCACCGTCCACCGTTATCCAAGGATTTCATGGCGAACGATAAGAATGCCGAAGAGCTGCTTATCCGCCCACAGACCGCCTACGATAAATTCAACATCGAATTCAAGCTGGGCGTGCGCGCCGAGACCATCAACCGCGATCACAAGACGGTCACCCTCGAGAGTGGCGAAGTGCTTAACTATGACAAGTTGGCTATATGCACCGGTTCGCGCGTGCGTACTGTCTCTTTGCCAGGCGTCGAGCTAGACGGCATTCACTATCTGCGTGACATCGCCGATGTCGAAGGCATCAAAGAAGATGTGGCACCAGGAAAGAGTGCGGTCATCGTCGGCGGTGGTTACATTGGTCTAGAGACGGCAGCCGCCCTCAGAAAGCAAGGCATGCAGGTGACGATTCTAGAGATGGCACCCCGCGTGTTGGCCCGTGTAACCGCCCCTGAAATATCCGAGTTTTACACTCGCGTACACACAGATGAAGGCGTGATCATCAAGACCGGCATCGCCGTGGCAGGCTTCGAAGGCGACAAGCACGTGGAGCGCGTAGTATGCGCCGACGGCAGTCAATTTGACGCCGACCTAGTGGTGATCGGTGTGGGTATCGTGCCTAACATCGAACTGGCCGAAGCGGCCGGACTGGAAATTGAAAACGGCATCGTGGTCGATGAATACGCTCGCACCAACGACCCAGACATCGTTTCTGCCGGTGACTGTACCTATCATCCCAACAGCATTTACGGCATTCGCCTGCGCTTAGAATCTGTGCCCAATGCCAGCGATCAGGCCAAGTCTGCCGCCGCCAGCATCTGTGGTAAAGACAAGTTGTACAGCGCCCTGCCTTGGTTCTGGTCTGACCAGTACGATCTTAAGCTGCAAATTGCTGGCTTGAGCCAAGGTTATGATCAGCTAGTGGTGCGTGGTGATAAGGACAACGGGCGCAGCTTCACCGCCTTTTACCTAAAAGAAGGCAAGTTGATCTCGGCCGACTGTGTTAACAGCCCGCAGGAATTCATGGTCAGCAAGCGTCTAATCCTAGCAGGTAAGGTGCTTGACCCTGCTAAGCTGGCCGATACCGAAGTTGCTCCTAAAGATCTATTGGTCTAGTTTTTTGGCGCAGTGCCTTGCTGCGCTAAAAATCTACCTAGCCGCTAAGCCCTTAAGGCTAGACCCTAACGGATAGTGATGGTTTAGCCTGAGATGGGTGCGTGCAGTTTGCGGTCTCTGAAGCATGGATGCTTCAGGAAGCCTCTATGGACGGATTGACGGCGACCGCAAACTGCACGCACCCATTTAAGGCTGGCGGCTACATTAACCTTCGCCCGTTAATGTGTCTTTCTAAGGAAAGATAAGCTGCACACAGGCCCCTTGTTTGGGGTTGTTTTGAATGCGGATGCTACCCATCTTGTCATTGCGCTTATGGGCCTTGATGGCTTGTTCTATGAGGTACAGTCCCAACCCACTCTTAGTACCGTGCAAACTAAACGCGCCTTTTTCTAGCTGCTCTTCATTGAACCCTGGGCCGTCATCCTCTATGCGGATTAACCAGCCGCCATCGGCAAACTCCTCTACTTTTATCTTAAACACTTGGGCACCGGCCTGATTGGCATTCACGAATACATTATGTAGGGCAATCTCCAATAATTGTTCGTCGTAAAAGGCGTTAAATTCCTCATCGAAGTCCAGTTCAAAGGTCATGGCGTGCAGGTTATAAAACTCGTGAATGATGGGGTTAAGGGTGTCGATGAGCCAGTGCTCGTCTTCGCTGGGCTCGAAGGATTGGTGCTGAATCTTGAGGATAGACAGCATCTCGATGAGCTTATAATTCAGTACCTGGCTGTGCTGCTGAATCTTGTCTAGGGATTCCTGGTAGCGCTCGTGGCCCACTAGTTCGTCGGCGAGGTCTTCCTGCACGCTCAATAGGGCCTGCATCTGATTCTTGATGTCGTGCAACTCGGCGCTGAGCAGAGTTTCGAAGTCGAAGGCCATGGTTACCTCTGGGGTTGTGGTGATGGGCCACGCGCAGGCCGAGTATTGTGGGAATTCAGTGGGCATCCCGCTGCCCCATGGCTAGATGACGCGTTTCAAGCGAGTTTGCGTCTGCTTAAGCTGTAACCAGCGCTCATAGCGCTCGTCGTGGGCGGGCAAATCTCCTAGGCGTAGCAGTAATGCATCCACCTCTTGTAGCATTCTGTGGGAGGGCTCGCGCTGCTCCATGAAGGTGACCTTGGCCTGAATGGCGTTCACGATGACTGTGTGGCCCGCCTCTTTATAGGCGGTGGCCTGGTCAAAGAGATCTATGGCCTGCTGCAACTGGCCGCGCTCGAAGCAGGCGATGGCCTTGTCGTTGATCTCTGTGGTGTATTCGCGCACCACCTGCTCGCTTATTTCGTTGCGGGTACGTGTTAATTCGCGGGTCTCGCTGCGGCTTAAATCTTTGCGTTTGTCCAGTTGTGCCAATATGTCCTGAGCCTTGGCGTGCTGGTTGGTGTCGAGCAGTACATTCACCATGCTCAGTTGCATGGCCCCGCTGGGGTTGTTGACATGGGTGAGCAGTTCTTCGGCTTTATTGGCCACGGCCTTGGCATCGGCTTCCTTGCCGAGGTTAGTAAAGGTGGTGCTTTCGATGATGGTGGCTTCGAAGACGTAGTCGGTGTTTTCTTTATATAGCGTTTTGGCCTCTTCCACCGCCTTAAAGGCCTCGCTGCTGCCGTTACGGCTGTCGCGATTATTGGATGGGCTAATCTTGTGTTGCAGGCTCTTGGCAAAGAATAGGTAGTTTTTTACCGAGCGATAACAACTGTGGCGGGCCAGCTTTACCGACATCTTGAAGGCGCTTTCGGCCACTGTAAAGTCCTTGTTGGCATAGGCGAGGCGACCTAGCTCCATTTGCCTTAGTACCTGCTTAGGGGACACATTGGTGGCGCTAATGAGGGTGTTCTGTGCGGATTTAAGGTCTTTATTCTTTAGGTGTATCTTGCTCAGTAAATCATAGCACTGCACATATTTTGGGTGCTCGCGCAGGGTGTGGTTCAGCACTTTTTCGGACTGGGGGTATTGTTCTAGCTTGAAGAGGCAGGTGGCCTTACCCAATAGGGCCCAGTTAATCTCGCGCTCTTGCAGGATGCTGTCGTACAGTGCCAGCGCCTCCTCGAATTTATTGAGCTTGAGCAGAGTGCGGCCCTTGATACGCTCCACTCGGCGCTTGAGCCGAGGCTGGGCCAGTATTAGCTGATCACACAGGGCGAGGATGGTTTTCCTGTCTTGCCTGTCCATGGCCTCGTTGATGGGCCTGAGCATTTCCTTGATGGTTAATATGCGGGTTAAACGCTGGCGCATCACATCTATGGTGAAAGGCTTAGTGATGTAGTCGTCGGGTTCGTACTCTATGGCCCCCATGACCATGTCCATGGCGTTCTCACCGGTGAGCATGACGAAGGTACAGGTGGCCTTAATTTGGTGGGTAAACCTGGCTTCTTCTAATATTTGCTGGCCATCGCGGCCACGGCCTAGGTTGTAATCGCTGATGATGAGGTCGTAGTCGTTGTTGAGTATGTAGTCGCTGGCCTCATCGCCATCCATGGCCACATCGACTGTCTCGGCCCCGAGGATGGTGAGCATCTTTTTCATGGCACTGCGCGACTCTACCAAGTCATCGATGGCAAGAATGCGTTTGTTGACGAGCATCGTGCTCAGGTCGGCCATAATGATTCCTTCTACGCTTCATTGAGCATAGCAAGGACTGCCAACTTCGCTGGCTAGTGGCGAAAATGAGTGAAATAAGGCAAAGTGCCTACCTTTTACGATAGGCAATACCATGGATAGCAAATCGGCCGTTGCGCTGTTTATCATTCGTGCCTTGGGGCTCATGAATCTCACTGTGGCGCGTGCCTTTGGTGGCTTAATAGGTGCCCTAGTGCG
>CAJXIK010000185.1 GCA_913054445.1 uncultured Bermanella sp. | reverse complement strand
CCCGTAAATCGCTTGCAAGCAAGCTCCTACCATTGGAATTGCGCCACCCCGTAAATCGCTTGCAAGCAAGCTCCTACCATGAAATGGCAGGCACAAAAAAACCTGCATAAGCAGGTTTTTTTACAGCCTAAGGGAAAATTACTTTTCCGCTTTTTTAGCCGTGGTTTTCTTAGCCGTGGTTTTCTTAGCCGTGGTTTTCTTGGCTGTGGTTTTCTTAGCCGCTGCATCGGCCGCAGGCGCTTTCTTAGCCGTGGCTTTCTTGGCTGTGGTTTTCTTAGCTGTGGTTTTCTTAGCCGCTGTATCGGCCGCAGGCGCTTTCTTAGCCGTGGCTTTCTTGGCTGCGGTTTTCTTAGGCGCGGCCTTCTTGGCGGTAGCTTCAGCCGCAGGCGCTTTCTTAGCCGCCGCCTTCTTCTCAGCTAGCGGCTTCTCGGCCGCAGCTGGCTTCTCAGCTTCCTCACCCGGGCGCACGCCCGTTTTCACAAACTCAGCCAGCTCCTGCATGCGCGTCTTTTGCGCCGCATCTAGCTTGCCAATTTTATTGAGGTTTTGCAGACGCTTAAGATCTTTCTTCGCCGCGGCGATTTCTTTCTTAAGTTCTTTTTTATCCTGAAACTCGTCTTTCAGCTTCTCTTGCTCTTCCTTGTAGCGGGCTTCGCGATCTTCCTGTTGCTTGACCAGGTCTTTCTGCTGGTCGCCACGATCGCCATTACGCTCGCTACGAGCCTTTAGACGCTGCTCTTCAAGCTTTTCTTGCTCAGCTTTGCGAGCGGCACGCTCTTCCTGAATGCGCGCCTCTTCTGCCGAATCCACTTCGGGAACTGTCTCTTCGGGCATAGAGAAGCCACCCATTAGCGCTTCTAGGGCCGCTATTTGGTCAACAATGCCTTCACCTTCTTGTGCCTGCTCTTGCTCTTGCTCTTTCTGCTTAAGAATTTTGTTATAGGTAGGACGGTTTGAATTTTTTGAACGCTTGCCAGGTTTAGCCATATGAATCAGATGCTCGGTCCTGAAGGAAAATTAAAGGTGTCTATAAATCGCGCGCCATTGTAGCAAAGTTCACACAATAGGCCAAAACTAATACAGTTAATTCGCTAGATAACGGCCTAGTTGGCTATTTTTCCACCGTAAACTGGGGATAAACCTCAATTTACTCGACAGTGTCGCAGCCAACTAAACCGCTATTCAGGTAAAGATTAGACCAAATATTAAACAATTGCCGAGCAGCGATTAGACGATAATTAGGTAAAAACGCCATTCTTTAGATCGGGCCTAGACCAGCTCTTCGCCCTTCATCTGCTGGTCGGCATGATAAGACGATCGCACCATGGGGCCACTGGCCACACGCTTAAAGCCCATCTCTTTTGCCAGTGCACCGAGCTCATCGAACTCATCTGGGTGCACATAACGATCCACCGCCAGGTGGTGCTTGCTGGGCTGTAAATACTGCCCGAGGGTAATCATGTCTATGTTGTGCTTACGCATATCGCGCATCACCTCGATGACTTCCTCGCGGGTCTCCCCTATGCCTAGCATCAGGCCAGATTTCGTGAGCACCTCGGGGCAGGCTTCCTTGTAGCGCTTCAGCAAGTCCAACGACCATTGGTAATCCGAACCTGGACGTACCTTCTTATAAAGAGAAGGCACGGTCTCTAGGTTATGATTAAACACATCCGGCGGGGTCTGGCTGAGAATCTCCAGCGCCACATCCATGCGCCCCCGAAAATCCGGTACCAGTACTTCAATCTTAAGCTTGGGACTCTGTTCACGGGAATGCGAGATGCATTGAGCAAAGTGCTGGGCACCCCCGTCACGCAAGTCATCGCGATCCACCGAGGTGATGACCACATATTTGAGGCCCATGTCGGCGATGGCCTCGGCCAGTTCTTTGGGTTCATTCTCAGCTAGCGGATTAGGGCGACCATGGCCCACATCGCAGAATGGGCAGCGGCGGGTACAGATATCCCCCATTATCATGAATGTGGCGGTACCGCCGCCGAAGCATTCGGCCAAATTGGGGCACGCCGCCTCTTCGCAGACCGTGTGCAACTTGTGCTTGCGCAGCTTCTGTTTTATTTCGCTAATCTTGCCACTGGCGGGAATGCGCACGCGAATCCAGTCGGGTTTACGCAGCACAGTGTCGGTGGGAATCACCTTAATGGGGATGCGCGCCAGCTTCTCGGCCCCCCTTAGTTTCACGCCCTGCTGCTTATGGATTTTCTTGGTGACCTGCGGGTTTTGGGGCTTATCTTCTGTGCTCATGGCAACTCATTCGCTAATACTTGGCTGCCTTGGTAAGACAGGCAATTGATTAATTGATCAACCAGCTGGTGGCCGATGACCTCTATGTTAGGGCCCTGCTCGAAGCTGGCCATGTGGGTCATGACCATGCCAGCATATCCGCAGGGGTTAATGCGCCGAAAAGGCGCTAGGTCCATATCCACATTTAACGCCAATCCATGGAAGCTGTAACCGCGCCGGATACGCAGACCCAGCGAGGCTATTTTTTCGTTGCCAGCATACACACCCGGGGCATCTTTCTTGGGGTGCGCATGAATGCCATGCTCGGCCAGTAGCCCGACGAGACTCTGTTCGATGGCCGTGACCAGCGCCCGCGGGCCCATGTTGAGGCGCTTGAGGTCGGCCATAACATAGGCGGTGATTTGACCCGGGCCATGATACGTCACCTGGCCACCGCGGTCGGCCTGCACCACAGGGATATCGCTGGTGTTCAGTAGGTGCTCGGCCTTACCCGCCTGCCCCTGAGTGAACACCGGCTTGTGCTCCAGTATCCAGATCTCGTCCTGAGTGTCTTGCGTACGGGTATCGGTGAAGGCCTGCATGGCCTGCCACACCGGCACGTAATCCCAACCGCCCCCCAGATAGCGCACCCCCACCTGCATCACATCACCATTCTTATGCGCTTGTGCTGAATCAGGTCCTTGTGCAAGACATCCAACTGCTCCACCCCTGTGGCGGTAATAAAGAAGGTGATGGAGGTGAAGCGGCCATTACTGCTCTGGGCGACCTTGAGATTATCGAGCCGCAGGTCTGCCACATGCTTGGCCATGATCGCCACCACAAATTCATGGTAGTCCGCCGCGGTCTCACCCAACACTTTTACCGGGTAATTAGGACAGGGGAATTGAATCTTAGCTGGGTCTGCTTTCTGGGCCATAGGAACAACTGCTTACTCAATGGGGTTTAACTGCCTTAGAGTGACCACAAGGCAGTGAGGTTTACGACATTAGCTAAATAAAGAATAGAAGAAGAGCACCACGTAATCCCATAGACGAGGCAAAAAACCCGCCTCGGTCACGTCGTGCAGGGCCACCAAGGGCTTCTCTAACAGGGTCTTACCATCTAGGGAGATGGTTATCAGGCCGTATTCCATGCCCTTACTCACCGGGGCCTTAATGACATCATCGACGCTGTTGAGCACATTTAGCTTGCCTTTCTGACCACGCGGAATGGTGATATAGACGCCGTTGCTCACCCCTAAATCGAGGGTATTTGTCTCACCTAACCACACGTCCGATGCCTGTAGCGTCTCTTGCTGGGCGTACAGTTTATGACTCTCAAAGTAGCGAAAGCCATAGGTGAGCAATTTTTGCGACTCCCGCGCACGGGCTCTTTCGGATTTGGCCCCCATGACCACAGAGATGAGGCGCATGCCATTCTCGGTGGCGCTGGAGACCAAGCAGTAACCGGCCTCTTTGGTGTGGCCGGTCTTGAGGCCATCTACCTTAGGGTCCCAAAACAACAGCAGGTTACGGTTTTTCTGCTCGATGTTGTTGAACTTAAACTCTTTCTCTTTATACAGAGGGTAGTATTCGGCGTGATCGAAAATAATATGGTTTGCCAGCTTGGCTAGGTCGCGGGCCGTGCTGCTGTGCCCTTTGGCTGGCAATCCGGTGGCGTTCTTATAATGGGTGCTGTTCATGCCCAGTTGCGCGGCGTATTGGTTCATGACATCGACGAACGCTTCTTCGGTGCCGCTCACGTGCTCTGCCAAGGCGATGCTGGCATCGTTACCCGACTGTATGATCACGCCCTTTAGCAGGTCGCCCACCGCCACGCTTTTACCTTCCTGGATAAACATGCGCGAGCCTTCGGCCTTCCAGGCTTTGACGCTGATGCGCACCGGATCATCTTCACCGATATTGCCGTAGGCCAGCTCTTCTGTGACCACGAAGCTGGTCATCATCTTCGTGAGGCTGGCAGGCGGCAGGATGCGATCTGCGTCTTTCTCGACCAGTACCTTGCCACTGTTGGCATCTATTAAGATGTACGAGGTGGCCGCCAACGCCGGTGGCTTAGGGATAATATTGGGCGCCGCTGCCGACAGCTGAGCAAGCAATAACAATGTGCAAGCAATAAGAATACGCATAGTGCAAAAGGATCTGAGTGAAATGACGGGGCATTGTAGCATGCTGCGAGGGTTTGTTAAGTTGCCAGCTCATAAGTACTTGGGGGATGGGGGCATTAAGAGCGGATATATATGAAGACGGGAATCGGCCACGGGGTGGCCTCGTACTAGGGGGATGGGGCATTAA
>CAJXIK010000184.1 GCA_913054445.1 uncultured Bermanella sp. | reverse complement strand
GCCACGGGGTGGCCTCGTACGAGGGCAGCCCCTGCCCGAATCTTTTGCAGCCCCTCGGCATCAGATCAGCCCCTTGCTCTAACCCTTAACTTTCGCAGCAAGATAATTAACCAACAGCGGCACAGGTCGACCGGTCGCACCCTTACTCTTACCGCCGCTGTTCCAAGCCGTTCCGGCAATATCCAAGTGCGCCCATTTTTGGCCCTTAGTGAAGCGCGATAAGAAACAGGCGGCGGTGGTGGCGCCGGCTAAGCGGCCGCCGATGTTGGCGATGTCGGCAAAGTTGCTGTCGAGCAGTTCTTGATATTCATCTTGCAAGGGCAAACGCCAAGCGGCGTCACGGCTGACGTTGCTGGCGGCCAATAATTCGGCGGCCAGGTCGTCATCTTGAGTAAACAAACCAGAGTTAACCCCGCCCAGGGCCATCATGCAGGCACCGGTGAGGGTGGCGATGTCGACGATGCTGGCAGGTTGATAGGTGTCTATGGTGTAGCTGAGGGCATCGCACAACACTAAGCGGCCTTCGGCGTCGGTGTTTAATACTTCGATGGTGGTGCCGTTCATGGCGGTGACGATATCGCCGGGCTTGCTGGCGTGACCCGACGGCATGTTTTCGGCGGCGGCCACCACTCCCACAAAGTTAATGGGCAGGTCCAGTTGAATCATAGTGAGCATCGTCCCCAACACCGAGGCGGCACCACACATGTCGTATTTCATCTCATCCATGCCCGCGCCCGGCTTTAAGCTGATGCCGCCGCTGTCGAAGGTGATGCCCTTGCCCACTAATACATGGGGCGCGTCGCCTTGCTGGCCGCCCATGTATTCCATGCAGATCATCTTGCCCGGTTCGATGGAGCCTTTCGAGACAGACAAGAACGAGCCCATGGCGAGCGCTTCCATCTTGTCTTCATCGAGTATATGGGTGGTGAGTTTGTCGCTGAGGGTGGCCAGCTTGTCGGCTTCGTCGGCCAAGTAAGAAGGGGTCACCACGTTAGGCGGCAGGTCACCGAGTTTCTTGCTGAAGGCCATGCCCTTGCCCACGGCTTGGCCAAAGTCTAACTGGCTTTGCTGGTCGTCGTTGGCCACCACATGCAGAGTCTGTACGTTATCTGGTTTGTGGCCTTCTTTTTTACTCTTACATTCATCGAGGTGATAGAGGCTGTTTTGGAAAGACTGGGCCAGTTGGCGCAGGGCCCAGTCTTGATCGTGGCCTTGTATTTCGATGTTTGATAAATCAATCAGCGCATCGTCGGCGGCGCTGCTTTTTAGGGTCTTGGCGGCCCCGTTAACGGCCTTAATGAAGTTGCTGGCGCTCACCGGCAACTCGCCCAAGCCCATTAAAATTAAGCGCGGGCCGTGGGCCATGGGAATCAATTGGCTATCACCGGCCTTGGCTTTAAAGTCTTGGTTGTTTAATAATTGGCCGATGAAGCCGTTAAGGTGTTTATCCAGCGCCTGACTGACGGCCGGTTGCTCGCCTTGGCAGGTGAGCGGCACAATGATGGCTTGGCCGCTATAATCGTTAAGGCTTGCTTGGGAAGTTTTAAATTGCATTGCAGCTCCGTGGTTTTTAAAACATAGGGGCTTGTTTAGAGCCGCCTAGTGCTGAACAAGGTTTTCAGGGATAATGCTGAGTCTACTTGAAAAAGCCGACATTTCCACAGTTTGCCTCACAGATTTATTGCGGCAGATCGGTAACTGGCTCAATGAATGGTAAAGAATGCATTAAGGATTATTTGCTTGATATTAACTCGTTATTTTTTAAGAGAACTGCTCATCTCCACCTTCGTGATCACTGGCATCTTAATGATGATCGTGGTCAGCGCGCGCCTCGTGGTGCATCTCAATAAAGCGGTCATGGGCATCATTCCCCCCGAGGCGGTGTTCTACACCATACTGTATAACAGCCCCAGCTTCTTACAGTTAATTTTGCCCTTGGGTTTTTATATTTCCATCTTGCTGGTGTATGGCCGCATGCACAGCGAAAACGAGATGACGGTCTTGTACGCCACCGGTTTCGGCCCCAAGGAAGTGTTTAAAATTACCACCGCTCCAGTGGTGGTAATGATGGTCTTGATTGGTTTTTTAAGCATGTGGCTGGCCCCCACCGCCGCCGATAGACTCGATACTTATTACCAGCAACAACAACAGGAGAGCGAATTTTCGTTCATCACGCCGGGGCGCTTCAACGCCATTGGCCAGAGTAAGGTTTCCTACGCCGAGTCCCTGTCCACCGACCGTACCGAGATGCAAAAAGTATTCATGGCCGACGGTAACTCGTTAATCTTGGCCGAATCAGGCCGCCAGTATGTGAACCCAGCCACCGGCAGCCGTTACTTAGAGCTAAGTCATGGTCGGCGTTTTAGCGGTTCGCCCGGGCAACATGAATTGCAGGCCATGGCGTTCGATTCTTACTCGGTAAAGATTGCCGAAGAAAGCAGCGTGGCCAAGAAGGCTCGCAAAGAAGCCATCAGCACCGCTGCTCTTATTAAGAGCGATCACAGACACCACAAGGCCAGCCTGCATTATCGCATTGGTTTATTTTTGCTGGTGCCCATCATCGTCATCATGGCCTTTCCGCTTAGCCATGTGGCCCCCAGAAAAGGCCGCTACGGCAAAGTGTTACCCGCCATTATTTTGTACATGGTGTATTACACTACCTTGATTACCGCCCGTAAGTGGATGGAACAGGGGGTTACGCCGGTATGGCTGGGGCTATGGTGGTTGCACGCTATTTTCCTTAGCATTGGTTTGTTGCTCATGTACCTGCCGGTGGCGCAGGGTAAGCTCGTGAGCCGTCGTCGCCTCAAGGCGCTAAAAGCACTCAAGGGTGATGCTCATGCGTAATTCTTTGCCGATATATCGCCACTGCGCATTGACCCCGCTAACGTCCTCAAGTATTGAATTAAAAGTAGGCGGTGCTCATGCGTAAAATAGACGCTCACATCCGCAGCTCGGTGATCAACGCCATTCTTGGGGTGATGGTGGTGCTGGTCATGCTCGACATGGTGATCGCCCTGCTTAACCAACTGGATAACTTAAGGGGCACCTACGACTTTTGGGATGCCCTCTATTATGTGGTGGCCTCAAGCCCGGCCCGCATGTATGAAATGATTCCCATGATTACCCTCATAGGTTGCCTAGCAGGGTTAGGGGGCTTGGCCACCCACAGCGAACTCACCGCCATTCGCGCCGCCGGCGTCTCCACCCAACGCATCATGTTCAGCACCATGAAGGCCGCTTCCATCATGATGGTCTTGGGCCTCGCCATGGGGGAATACATCGTGCCGGACCTAGAGCGCATGACCACCAGCTTCCGTACCATCGCCCTCGGTCGTGAGGTGGCCTCCAGCAACGAGGGGCGCGGCCACTGGCATAAAGAGGGCAATAATTACATGCGCTTCAGTGCCATCGAACCCAACGGCGTGCTGCACGGTTTGAGCGTCTACCAATTCGATGACGACAAAAATCTACAGTCCATGACCCATGCGCGCCGCGCCTTATATCAGCGTGAACAATGGACCATGGAAGAGGTCACCATCACTCGGGTGGGGGAGTTCCAAACCAGCGTAGAGAAAAAACCCAACGGGGTTTTTCATAGTCAGCTGACCCCAGAGCGTTTGAAATTTGTGGCGCAAGAACCCAGCGACATGGCCATCTCTACCCTCTACCGCTACGGCCAGTACCTCGACGAACAAGGCTTAGGCGGCGGCGAATTTAAGCTGGCGTTCTGGAAAAAAATTCTGCAACCGGTGAGCACTATGGCGCTGGTGCTGCTGGGCATCTCCTTCATCTTTGGGCCGTTAAGATCGGTGACCATGGGGCAGAGGCTGTTCAGCGGCATCTTAGTGGGGTTAGTGTATAAAATTGTGGTGGACCTGTTGGGGCCGCTGGGTTTATTGATTGGCATCGGGCCCTTGCTGGCGAACCTCATTCCCATATTTGTGTGTTTGGCGTGGGGCACCTGGACCCTGCGTAAGGCGGGGTAAATGAAAAAAGTTTACATCAGTGCGCAACAGCTGCTCGAAGATTCTTTCGACCTAGCCCTGAAAATATATGAGAGCGGTTTTCGCCCCGACTATATTGTCGGCGTGTGGCGCGGGGGTGCCCCGGTGGGCATCGCGGTGCAGGAATTATTGCATGTGCTGGGCGTAGAGTCCGACCACATCGCCATTCGCACCTCCTCTTATAGCGGCATAGGCGAGCGCCGCAAAAACGTAAAGGTACACGGCTTAACCTATTTGATTAAGCGCCTCGAGAGCGAAGACAGCCTGTTGATTGTGGATGATGTGCACGACACCGGCTTGAGCATTGAGCAAACCGTGGTGGATATCGAGCGGGCCTGCAAAAAAAACACGCCGCACATTCGCATCGCCACGCCCTATTACAAGCCTAACAATAATCAAACTGTCCGCGCCCCCGATTACTACCTACATAAAAGCCACGAGTGGCTGGTCTTTCCCCATGAGCTGGACGGCTTAAGCACGGCAGAGATTCGTCAGCATCGCCCCGAGCTAGCCCGCTTTGCGCAGAAGATTGATGAGGTTAATAAGGTTAAT
>CAJXIK010000183.1 GCA_913054445.1 uncultured Bermanella sp. | reverse complement strand
GCATTTGCCAACAGGTGCTATCCATCCCGCTCATGGATCTGCTATGGTGCGCTTAAAATTGGCATCTGCGCCTCTGCCGTGTCAAAACTCCTACTCCTATATGGGCAGCTGTCGCTGGATCTATACTGGCCAATGTTATGATTTACGAACACTATTTCGCGTTGCAGCGCAGACCCTTCTCCATCGCCCCCAACCCCCAGTTTCTGTACGCGCAAGGGCAGTATCGGGAGGCATTGGCGGTGCTCGAATACGGCATGTTGCACCGTGGCGGCTTCATCTTGCTTACGGGTGAGGTGGGCACGGGTAAAACCACCCTGTGTAAGCACCTGTTGCAGTCCATCCCCCACAACACTGAGGTGGCTTTGATCCTGCACCCGCAGCTGGAGCGGCTGGAGCTGTTGCAGCTCATCTGCCGTGAGTTTGCTATTCCGCTGGCGGCACACGCCAAGGAATCCGAACTCATCGCCGCCATCACCGAATTTCTATTGGCCGTCTATGCCAAGGGGGGCTATAGCATGTTGGTGATAGATGAGGCCCAGCACTTGGGTACCGACGTGCTGGAACTCATCCGCCTGTTAACCAATCTCGAAACCCACAGCGATAAGCTGCTGCAAATTATCATCCTCGGCCAGCCCGAATTGAAGGCGCGCTTGCAGCGTTACGAGTTACGGCAGTTAAATCAAAGGTTCACCGCGCGTCTTCATTTAAAGCCGCTTAATCTTGCCGAACTGGGCCAATATATTCACCACCGCTTGCAGGTGGCGGGTACTGAGCGCCCGCTGTTTTCATGGCCTGCACGGGTCATGCTGAAGCGGCTCAGTGGCGGCATTCCTCGGCTCATTAATTTATTGGCCGACCGCAGCCTCATGGGTTGTTATGGGCAAAACGGGCGCAAAGTATCGGCCTGGATGGTGTATCGGGCGGGCAAGGAGGTGCTGCCGCAAAAGAGCCCGCGTAAATGGCCCGCCGCCTTACTGGCAACCTTGCTACTGGGCGGATTATGGTGGCAGGGGCAAGACCAGCTGAGCATGCCCACGTTCAGGGCCTTACCCAACATCATCGCCACCGTGCGCAGTGATGACGAGCTACCGGACAATAGCCGTGCAAACTTCATGGCAAGCTGTCCCGCCGCTAACATGTGCTGGCAAGGCATGCTGCCGCAAACGTTAATCCCCTACAGCGAAGGGCAAGTGTGGGTGCAGCAGCGGGGGGCTTGGCACCCTTGGCAGGCCACCATTAACGATGAAGCCTTGCTGCTGAGCCGCATAAACTGGCAGGCACCTTTTCCATGGGCGACGCTCATCAAACCCGGCAAGGCGCATGCGGCGGTGAGCTGGGTGCGCGACATCTTATTGCAGGCGGCGGCCCAAGATACCTCTCAGCAGGACTACGCCAATTGGCAGGTCATTCGTCCCGATTCGGCAGCGCCGGCGGCACCACTCAGTGCTGCTACTTATTATGATGTGCTGTTGGTCGAGCGCGTTAAGCAATTCCAGAGCCGTCATCACCTCTTGGTCGATGGCATCCTTGGCCAGCAAACCCTCATTAGTCTGGCCCTCTGGCAGCAAAAAAATAAGGGGGCGATTTAATGTCCTATCTATTGCAGGCGTTAAAAAAAGCCGAACAAGAAAGGCAGGCACAGGCCGCGTCCCAACCGGTTGCCGTCTGCCAGGCCGCGCCTGTGGCCAGCATCCCACACTGGTTAGTGGCCATCGTGGTAACGGTCTTGCTGATCACCGTGTTTAAGTGGTTCGATGCGCCCGCCTCTACAGAAGAGCGGGTCGCGGCCGCTCCTGCCATGAGCGCCGCGCCGCAAGACACGGCGGCGAGCGTGGTAAATTCGCCGCTCAATAAGCCTGTACATAAACAGGAAAGTAAACCGGTAAATAACTCGCCAGTAGAGCAGCCCCCCGAGCCTGCCAAGGTCTATGAGCTGGCCGAAGTGCCGCAAGAGGTGCTCGATCTCATTCCCACGCTCTCCTTACAGAGTCATATTTATTCTCGCGCCCAAGCGTACCGCTCTGTGGTCATAAACGGGCAAACATTTAATGAGGGTATGTTCATCGATGCCCAAGTGGTGTTGCAAGAGATAACGAACAGCGGAATTGTCATTAATGTGGCGGGGCGACAAGTTGCCCTCGCCAAAGGGTTGTCGTGGGTATCTGCCAAGCATGTTAAGTAATGAAGCAAAAAGCACCATCCAGTCTGCATATAGCCAAATATTAAAAGAGAAAAATCTTCGGCCCCGTCGCGGCCAAAGACAAATGATCGCCGCCATCGCCCGCACGTTAGGGGCGGTAAAACAAGACGGTGACGGGAATCGCACCTCCGAGCACCCCATTTGTACCATCGAAGCGGGCACCGGCACCGGTAAGACGCTGGCCTACTTAATTGCCGCTATTCCCGTGGCAGAAGATTTAACTAAAAAAATCATCGTCTCAACCGCCACGGTGGCGCTGCAAGAACAGCTCGTGAATAAAGACATCCCAGATGTGGCCAAGAACAGCGGCCTCGAATTTCGCTATGCCTTGGCCAAGGGCCGGGGCCGTTATCTGTGTGTGCATAAGCTCGATCAGGAAATGAGAGACCAGCGCATGCAAGATGCCTCGATGGATATGTTTGGCGGCCAAGACGCGTCCCTCGATCAAAAAAAATTATTCACCAGCTTGTTGGATGAGTTCACCTCGGGAAAATGGGACGGCGACCGCGACAACTGGCCCGAACAAATAGAACAGCAAGACTGGTCCATGGTGACGGCTACCCATAGAGAGTGCAGCAATCGGCGCTGCCCTCATTTCAATGGCTGCCCATTTTTCACGGCGCGTAAGGCACTAGAAGACGCCGATGTGATCGTCGCCAACCACGACCTAGTGATGGCCGACATCAACCTCGGGGGTGGGGTGGTGTTGCCCGAACCCAGTAACAGCATTTATGTGTTCGATGAGGGTCACCACCTGCCCGATAAAGCCATCAATCATTTCTCCGCCCAGGTAAAGTTACATCAGGAAGAAAACCTGTTGAAGCAAATCGCCAAGGCGGTGGACACACTAGGCAAACAGGCGGGCACCCCGGTGGGCTTATTGCAGGTGGTGACGGCCATGCCCGAGCGCATCGCCGACATTAATTCCAAGCTGAGTTTTGTCAATCACCTGCTGCTGGATTTTTTAGGGGAGCAGGCCGATCAAGAGGGTTATCACCAACACCGCTTTCGCATGGGGCAGGTGCCGCCAGAATTGGTCGAGCTGTCTTGTGAACTCAATAAATCCCATAACTCGCTGTACGCTCACCTGGAAAAAATCGTCGACGCTTTAAAGGCCTCTGTTAGCAAAGACGATGGTGAATACAAGCAAAGCGATGCCGAGCGCTGGTTTCCTATCTTAGGTTTGTTACAGGCTCGCTTAGAGAGTGCAGGGCTTTTATGGTTAAGTTTTGCGACCGAGGATTTCGCCGATAAGGTGCCGGTGGCCCGTTGGTTAGAGCGCATCTATACCGATCAGGAAGACGACATCGGCCTCTACAGTAGCCCCATTATGGCGGCCGAATTACTGGCAAAAAATCTATGGAGCCGTTGCTTCGCGGCGGTGGTCACCTCGGCCACCCTCACCGCGGTGGGCAAGTTCGACCGTTTTCGCATGAAGTCGGGCATCGCCCGTGAAAATCATACCGAGATTATCGAGAGCCCGTTTGACTATGCCAATCTGGGCACGGTGGTGGTGCCCAGCAGCGCCATAGAGCCCAACAGCAGCCCAGAATATGCGCAGCAAGTGGCGGATGCCTTGGTGCAAAATTTACTTCTAAAAGAAAGCACGCTGGTGTTGTTTACCAGCCGCCGCGTGATGAACGACTGCAAGGCATTATTGCCCGCCCGTTTTAAGAAGCATGTGACCACTCAGGATGAATATGCCAAGCAGGAGGTGATTCGCCTGCACAAAGATAAAATCAGCGCAGGCAAAGACAGCATCTTGTTTGGCTTGGCCAGTTTTGCCGAGGGCATAGATTTACCCGGCGAGCAGTTGCAGCATGTGGTGATCGTACGCTTGCCATTTTCTGTGCCCAACGACCCGGTGGACGCGACCCTCGCCGAATGGCTGGAAAGCAAGGGGCGCAACCCCTTCATGGAGATGTCGGTGCCCGATGCCAGCGTGCGCCTAATTCAGGCCTGCGGCCGTTTGATTCGCACCGAGACCGACAGCGGCAAGATTACCATCTTGGACAAACGCATCGTCAGCAAGCGCTATGGCAGCATGTTGCTCGATGGTTTGCCGCCTTTTCGGCGTCAACTGCAATAGCCCAGTGCGCGTCACTGTGGTGACGTAAGCCGGCTGCCGTTCATAAAAAAAGCCCCTGCATGTTGCATGCGGGGGCTTTTTAATGATGGCAGCTAACGTAAACGTTTCGCCGAGGCGAGTTATTTAATGCCTTGGGCTGCCTTGTATTCTAAGCGGTATGCATGCAGCAAGGGCTCAGTATACCCACTAGGCTGCTCTTTACCCTTGAAGATAAGGTCGGAAGCGGCCTGGAAGGCGATGCCGTTAAAGTCTGGGGCCATGTTGTTGTAGTG
>CAJXIK010000182.1 GCA_913054445.1 uncultured Bermanella sp. | reverse complement strand
TAGCCCACCGAACGGATTTTTTCTTGCGTAGGAGGCCACCCCGTGGCCGACCTTCCATTGCTCGCTGCAAAAATTACAAAATTGAAAATACCTAGATTTAAGCTTGCCCAGTTATATGCATTAACCGGTCTTAATTGAGATCGCGGGTTTAAATAAAGCTGTTATTTCAGCCTTTACCTTGCGGCCACAGGGTGGCTTCGTACAGGGCAGCTCCTGCCAGAATCTTTTGCTAGCTGCTGCCCAATTACCGTCATCTCACCTCTTAGACAGCAGAAACACCCCAGTAATCACTAAGCTTAAACCCGCAGCGTGATACACACTGAAGGCCTCGCCCAGTATTAAAACCGCAAACAATACGGTGAAAGCAGGTCCGGTGGTGCCGGTGATGGCCACTTTTTCCGCGCCAATAAGAGCGATGGCGGCGCTCATGGCATAACTAGGAATCACTGTGCTAAAAAAGGCCAAGGCCAGGGCTAGGCCATATATTTCCATGGGGAAACTTAACACGTCATTTATTTCCACATGTACAAAATGTATTTGCGTGAATAAACAAGATGACACCATGGCCGTGGAGGTAAAAACGCCTACGCCCATGCGGTTGATTAACGGCTTGCTCAATATGACATAAAAGGCAAACGTCAACGCGCAGATAAACATGAGCATGATGCCCACGCCAGCGCCTTCCACATTTAGCTCGCCGGGTAATAAAATTAATATGCCGGCGTAAACCGTTAACAGCGCCACGAGAGTTCTTTTAGTGGGCAGTTTTTTGTCGTACAGCGCCTTGATGATGATCACTAAGCTTGGGTAGGCATAAAGAATGATGCGCTCGGTGGAGGCGCTGATGGTTTGCAGAGCGATTAAATCCAGGTAGCTGGAAAGGAAATAACCTAAAAATCCTATGGCCATGACACTGAGTAAATAGCGGCGCTTTTCCAGCAAAACTTTACGCTGTAAAAACAGCATGAAAGCATAGAAGGGCAAGGCAAACCACATGCGCAGTATCATCAGCTCTTCGCTGCCCACGCCCAGTTCGTAAACCTGCTTAATGATAATGGGTTTTAGCGAAAACATAAAACTGGCTAAGAGGGCGAGCAATATGCCGGTCTGAAATGGTTTGCGGTCTACATTGGAGCCTGTCACAACCTTTATCCTTAAACGAGGTACTGAATCGAAGGCTGCAACTAGAGGATTGAATATTGAAGAGGGTCTCAATCGGCTGCTAGTGGCAGCCGCGACACACTTATTTTACACAAGCATGGCTTAGCCGCGTGGATGCAGTAGTCGCCAATTGTGTTTGCATATTTGCTGTGTAATATAAATCATGTTTTTCCTGAACCATGGGTTAAATGTAATTACCCACAAAGGTGGCTATTAAAACCCGCACCACTGGCTTGTGCAAGATTTATAATGGCGGGCAATAGATTCAGTTTCATTACGCTATTCATTTTTATATTTAAGGTAAGCACGTGGTAAAGATTCCCTATCCTGTTTGGTTGATGACTCTAGCGCAAGCCCTAGGCATGGTGACGGCCCCCATGGTGGTTTTTGTGGGTGGTTTCTTGGGGGTGGCGTTGGCACCCTCCATCAGCATGGCAACTTTACCCATCGCATCCTTAGTGGTGGGCAGCGCGCTGGCCAGCATGCCTGCTGCCTTGATTATGCAAAGAATCGGACGCCGCCGTGGTTTTATTTATGCCACGATACTGGCTCTGCTGGCTTCTATGTTGGCGTTTTACAGTGTGCGCCACGGCAGTTTTTGGGGGCTGTGTTTTAGCATTCTTTTGCTGGGGATGCACTTGGCCTTCGTGCAGCAATTTCGTTTTGCGGCGTTGGAATGGGTTAAGCCTGAGCAGGTGGCCACCACCGCCAGTGTGGTCTTGCTGGGCGGCTTAGTGGCGGCTTGGCTGGGGCCAGAGATGGTGATGCTGGGCAAAGAATTATTTGCACAAACCTTCAGCGGAGCCTTTGTATTGCTGGCCGTGAGTCACAGCCTGTTGCTGGCGTTGCTGACTATTATGCCGTTTGCGGCGAGTGCTCATCACGATCAAGCGGCGTCTCGGCGGCCCCTAAAAGAGTTGTTGAAGGCACCCGCCTTAGGAGCCGCCATGGCCAGTGGGGCGGTGGCCTTTGGGGTTATGAGCCTTATTATGACGGCAACGCCGGTGAGCATGACCGAGATCCTACACTTTCCCTTGGCGCAAACCAAGACCGTGATTCAGAGCCATATCATGGCGATGTTTTTGCCTTCACTCATCACACCTCTACTGTTGCGTTGGTTATCGATTATCAGATTATTAATGCTGGGGCTTGCGGCTATGGTGGTGGCGATCTCAATCGCCATCCTCGATCAGGGTTACTGGGGGTATTGGTGGGCTCTGGTTTGTCTGGGATTAGGCTGGAATTTTTTGTTTGTGGGCGGCACCACCTTATTGACACAAAGTTATCGGCCCGAGGATGGTTTTCGGGTGCAGGCCGTTAATGAGTTTTGTGTGTTCACGAGCCAAGCGTTAACCTCGCTCATGGCGGGCTGGCTGGTATTTAGTTACGGCTGGTTTGCCATTAATTTGTTGGCCATTCCGCTGCTGATGTTGGCGTTGGCCATGTTGGCGCGCTGGGCCATGACCAGTGCTCGGCCATGACCAGTGCTCGGCCATGACCAGTGCTCGGCCAACCCGTTACTAGTTGATGGCTAGATGCCTTCCAGTAACGAGTCCATGCCTGATTCTATGCCGTCTAGTTGCTGTAGGTATTCCAACGCCTGCTGGGTATCCATGTTAATGGCCTTAGCTACATCGAGCGGGAAATTTTTCAATATTTCTTTCTCTCCCCATCCTTGTTTATGGCTGTCGTGCATATATGTCGCCAGATTTACGAGGGCAGCTAAGTCGTCTACCTCGTCGGCACCCAAAGGCGCGGCGTGATGGCGAATGCCCTCTACTATGTCACTTGGAAACTTCCAGCGGCTGGCCAGTTCTGCACCCACATCGGCATAGTTATAACCCAACATGGCCAGTTCGACCTCGGCTATTTTACCTCCGGCATGTACGGCGGCGGCAACTTTCTTGGCTTCACTGGGCATCAGCAACTGAATTAGGAGTTCTCCTATGCTGTGCAGCATGCCGCAGGTAAACGCGGTCTCGGCGTTGACATCACAATACGAGGCCATCCACTTAGAGATAGCCGCCACCGCAAAATTATCTCGCCAAAATTCCTTACGGTCGAAGCCCTCTGGTGCCTGCATGGCCCCCGTAATGCCACTGGCCAGCACCAGCGTCCTCAAGGTGGAGAAGCCTAACAACACGGTGGCGTCTGCGGTGCTGGCGACGGAGCGGCTTACACCATAGTGGGCACTGTTGGCGAGGCGCAATACCTTGGCGGTGAGCACGGGGTCTAGGCTGATTTTGTGGGCGATCTCATCCATATCGAAATCTTCTTGGTTAAAGGTCTCGATGAGTTCCTGAACCACCTTGGGGATATTGGGCAGGTTATGGGTTTGCTCAAACAGGGATGCTAAATTCATGTCCATAAGTCCTTATTATTCCTGTTTTTTAGCTTAGGACAGGCAGGCTTTGTTGGCGAATTTTCTTTGCCAAAAATTGAGCTGCCTCAGGGCAAAAAATAAGAGAGAATATTGATAATTTAAGTGTGGAGTAGACAGATTATGGCCAACATTGGCTTCATTGGAATTGGCCTCATGGGCCTGCCCATGTGTCGGCGTTTGCTGGCGGCGGGCTGCAAGGTGAGCGTGTGGAATCGTAACCCCCAAAAGTGCCAGCCGTTAACGCAGCTGGGTGCGCAACACGTCAGCGACTTGCCGTCCTTGGCTCAGGCGGTAGATGTGATCATGCTGTGCGTGTCCGATAGCGACAGCGTTATGCAGGTGGCAGACAAGTTGTTTCCTCACATTAGGGCAGGTCAGTGCATCATAGATTTTAGCTCCATCAGCCCAGACACTACTCGCCAACTGCATGCACGGGCGGCACAGCAAGCGGTGAGCTGGCTAGATAGCCCAGTATCGGGCGGTGTGGCGGGTGCGCAAGCGGGTACACTGGCTATAATGATAGGCGGAGATGAGGCGCAAGTGGATAAGATGCGGCCAGTATTGAGCCCGCTGGCACAGTCGGTGACTTACATGGGCGCAAGCGGCACAGGGCAAACCACTAAAATATGCAACCAAATGTTAGTGAGTTGCAATGTCTTGGTAATGGCCGAAGTGATGGCCATGGCGCAGCGTAGTGGGGTCGATGCCAGCCGCATTCCCGAGGCCCTCAAGGGTGGCTTTGCCGATAGCATTCCCTTGCAACTCACGGGTACGCGCATGGCGCAGCAAGATTTTACCGAGGTAAAGTGGCACGTTAAAACCCTGCTTAAGGACTTAGACATGGCCAACACTCTGGCCCGACAAACCGGCAGTGCCACCCCCATGGCGGGACTAGGTGCCCAGCTCATGCGTCAACATGCCAGCAAAGGTTACAGCGAGCAGGACCCGGCCACGCTGGTCACGCTGTATCAAGCAGAACACAATCAAGCAGAACACAATCAAGCAGAACACAATCACGCACC
>CAJXIK010000181.1 GCA_913054445.1 uncultured Bermanella sp. | reverse complement strand
TGCAGAAATAACCCCATGAAGCTCATTGTCGTCACTATGCTATTAGGCAGTGCCTTGTTAAGCGGTTGCAGCTCATTAGGGGTGCAACCCTGGGAACGGGACATATTGGCCCGTGACGACATGGCACTGCAAAGCGCTGCCATGGACAGTGCCTTCGATGATCATATTTATTTCAGTAAAGAGGCCAGTAGCGGTGGCCAAGGCTTTGGCGGAGGGGGCTGCGGCTGCAACTAAGACGCCGATATTGAGCGTGGCATGACAACAATAAACAGCAAAATATTTACACATTCGACGTCAGGTGCAGAAAATGGATAAGCCCAATATCAAAACAACGACACACGATATGCGTACGCTCTTAAAGTCGGCCAGCGCCTGCTTATTAGGGGCCGCAACCTGTGCGCAGGCGCAATCCACTGATGATGCTTGGCAGACCGATGTGGCGGTGCTGGCGTATACCGAGGCCGATAGAGTGAGCGCGTTTGAACCCGCCATCGCCCTCAAAAAAACCTTCGATGACGAGAGCGTGCTGGGCTTTAAGCTGGTATTTGATGCCCTCACTGGGGCCTCGGCCAACGGAGCCGTTGCCAGCGACACCTCGCAAACGTTTACCCGTCCATCGGGTAACGGCAGCTATGACGCAGACGCAGGTGAAACCCCACTGGACGACACCTTCCGTGACACTCGCGTCAGCTTAAGCGCCAGCTATGAGCAGCCACTGGCAGAGCGCCTAGAAAAAGTCATCTGGGGAGGCAATGTTTCTCGGGAATACGACTTCATCAGCCTCGGCGGCAGCGCCACGTTCATGCGCGACATCAATCGCCGCAACACCACCTTTAGCGCCGGTTTTTCGTTTGAACTGGACAGCATTAAACCCGTGGGAGGCACCCCCATTGCACTCACGCAAATGCAAGCGGCGGGCCCATCAACCCGAGGGGGAAATGAAAACCGCAGCATGCTAGAGATGTTATTAGGTGTCACCCAAATCATCGACCGCAACACCCTAATGCAATTTAACTACGGCCTCGCGGTGAGCGACGGTTACCACAACGACCCCTACAAGATTGTGTCGGTGGTCGATGACACTACGGGCGTGGTGGTGGCGGGTGAATCCCTAGCGGGTAAGTATCTCTACGAAAGTCGCCCAAATACGCGTACTAAGCACAGCGTATTCGGCAAGGTAAAACGCTATGTGGCGGGCGATGTGGCCGACATATCTTATCGTTACATGTGGGACGATTGGGGCGTAGCCTCCAGCACGGTAGACATGCACTATCGCTTCAATATAAGCCCCAGCTGGTATTTAGAACCCCATGTGAGGGTCTACATTCAGCAGGCGGCAGATTTCTACAATACCAGCATCACCACCACCCAAGCCGCTGACATCGTCACCGCAAATGATCACCTAAGCGCAGACTACCGCTTGGGTGACATGGACGCCACCACCCTCGGATTGAAACTGGGCTGGTTAACGCCAGGGGGCAACGCCAGCAGCGTGCGCCTTGAGCTCTACCAGCAAACCGGCAGCGCCAGCCAAGTGATTGGCAGCCAAAGCGGCCAAGACTTAGTGCCCGACGTAGACGCGGTGATTGTGCAGTTTAATTACCGTTTCTAGCATGCGATGAGTAAACCATGGCCAATCCCTACACTGTAGAAAAAATCGAACACGGCTTTGTGGGCCGTTTTCAGGCCATGGCGAGCCCCTGCGAAGTATTAATGGACATGCACGACTGCCTGCTTGCCCAGCAGTTTGTCCACGCCTGTTACACAGAGGCCAAGCGCATCGAGCAAAAATTTAGCCGCTATGTCCATAACAACGTGATGTATCAACTAAATCACAGCCACGATAACGGCATCGAACTCGATGCCGAGAGCACCCTGCTGATGGATTTTGCCTTCACCTGCTTTAACATGAGTGACGGCCTGTTTGATGTTAGCTCGGGCATCTTACGCCGCGCCTGGAAATTTGATGGCTCAGACCGAGTGCCCAGCGAGCAGCAAATTAACGCCCTGCTGCCCGCCATCGGCTTAGGTAAAATAAGCTGGCAAAAGCCCCACCTCACCCTCGCCAAAAACATGGAACTGGATTTTGGCGGCATCGGCAAAGAGTACGCAGTGGATCGCTGCCTGCAAAAAATCATGGCTAAAATGGGCGCGCGGCGCATACCCGTGTTGTTAAATTTTGGCGGCGATTTAGTGTGCAACGGCCCACGCTTTAATCATACCCCCTGGCAGGTGGGCATAGAATCGGTGGGCGGCGGCGCGGCCGCGCGGGTGAGTTTAAGCAGCGGGGCGCTGGCCACCAGCGGCGATGCCAGACGCTTCCTGCTAAAAGACGGAGTTCGCTATTGCCATATATTAAACCCTAAAACCGGCCACCCTATCATGGCCGCCCCAAGATCGGTGACCGTGGCAGCGGCGAGCTGTGTAGAGGCTGGTTTGTTATCAACCCTCGCCATGTTGCAAGGGGCAGACGCTAAGGCATTTTTAGAGGAACAACAGGTGACACACTGGCTTCAGGGTTAGCCGCATGCACGCTGCCAATGCTGGGTAACGGCTGCATTGTTGACCCGTTTAATCGAATGCTTAACTCTTTTCCTCTTAACGCCGCCACCCCCTAGCCAATGCAAACACTTTGCGACAAAATGACGGACAATTTTCACCGTCACATATAAGTAGAAATTAACCATGATTATTAAACCCAAGACGCGTGGCTTCATCTGTACCACGGCACACCCAGTTGGCTGCGAAGCGAATGTACTGGCACAAATCAACACCACTAAGGCCAAGGGTGCCGTCCACAATGGCCCTAAAAACGTGCTGGTGGTGGGTTCATCCAGCGGCTATGGCTTGTCATCACGCATCGCCGCCGCCTTTGGCAGTGGTGCCGCCACCCTAGGAGTATTCTTCGAGAAGCCAGGAACCGACAAAAAGACCGGCACCGCAGGCTGGTACAACTCGGTGGCCTTCGACAAGCTGGCCAAAGAAGACGGCCTCTATTCTAAAAGCATTAACGGCGATGCCTTCAGCCATGCCGCTAAGCAACAAGCCATCGACATCATTAAGCAAGACATGGGGCAAATCGATCTAGTGGTGTACTCACTGGCCTCCCCCGTGCGCACCCTGCCCGACAGCGGCGAGCTGATTCGCTCATCACTTAAGCCCATAGGCGAAACCTACACCGCCACCGCAGTGGACACCAACAAAGACCTAATCATCGAGACCAGCGTAGAGCCTGCCAGCGAGCAAGAAATTGCCGACACCGTCACCGTCATGGGCGGCCAAGACTGGGAGCTGTGGATGGCCGCCTTATCTGAGGCCGGTGTACTCAGCGACAGCTGCAAGACCGTGGCCTACAGCTACATAGGCACCGAACTGACCTGGCCCATCTACTGGCACGGTGCACTGGGCAAGGCCAAAATGGACCTTGATCGTGCCGCCAAAGAGCTGCATGTAAAAATGTCCGGCAAGGGCGGCAGCGCCAACGTGGCAGTGCTAAAAAGCGTCGTCACCCAGGCCAGTTCGGCGATTCCGGTGATGCCGCTTTACATCGCCATGGTCTTCAAGAAGATGCGCGCAGAAGGCCTGCACGAAGGCTGCATGGAACAGATTAACCGTTTATTCAACGAACGCCTCTACCGCGCCGACGGCACCACAGCGGCAGTGGACGACAGCAACCGTCTGCGTTTGGATGATTGGGAATTGCGCGACAACATCCAGCAGCATTGCCAGGATGTATGGCCTCAGGTCACCACGGAAAACCTGTCCGAACTGACCGACTACCGTGAATACAAAGAAGAGTTTTTACAGCTGTTTGGTTTTGCTGTTGAAGGCGTCGATTACGCGGCCGATGTGAACCCCAACATCACGCTAGATGTGGTTGCACTGTAAGCCTTAATGACTAACGCCTAATAAAAAACGACGCTACCCGCCCTAAAATTTTAGGCGCGGGCAGCGTTTTTTTATGCGAAAAAATTATTTGCGCACGGCAATGACGGCCATAGTGAGGCGGGAAATACAGCTCAACCTGTCTTGATCGTCCACCATGCGAATCTCCCAGACTTGCGAGGTGCGCCCCTTATGAACGATTCTGGCCACTCCCGTCACGGTGCCCGCACGTACGCCACGCAGGTGATTGGCGTTTATCTCCTGGCCCACGGCGGCTTCTTTGCTGGTATCCAAACACAAATTGGCGGCCATGCTGCCAAGGGTTTCGGCCAACAACACATTAGAGCCGCCGTGCACTAAACCCATGGGCTGTAGGGTACGCTCGTCTACGGGCATGGTTCCCACCACATAGTCATCGCCGATTTCCGTGATCTTAATGCCCAAATTACTGCACGCCGTGTTGTCCATCTGACGGTTCACTACTTCGATATTTGGGGTGTTAAACCAGATTTCACTCATTGTCTTTTCCAAGCCATAAATAGGAATACTTAATCAGCCCATATTAGCATTTTTTCATCTCGTGAATTCAACTTTGGCGTGCCGCTTCGTGTACTGTGCTCCGTGCTCCGTGCTCCATGCTCCGTGCTCCGTGCTCCGTGCTCCGTGCTCCGTGTAGGAGGGCAGCCCCTGCCCGAATGGCGCAATGCCATTAACCTGCTCGTCAGC
>CAJXIK010000180.1 GCA_913054445.1 uncultured Bermanella sp. | reverse complement strand
ATGGATGTGAGTTAACGGCTAAGTTGGCTTAGATCAAAGTTGGGTTTAGTGATTTTTAGGATGTTCGAGGCATGGATGTGAGTTAACGGCTAAGTTGGCTTAGATCAAAGTTGGGTTTAGTGATTTTTAGGATGTTCGAGGCATGGATGCCGAGGCAAGCCCTCATGGATGAGTTGACGGCGACCTAAAAATAACTAAACCCAATTTTGGTCAGGCGGTTTCACAGATTGAGCGCTGACTTGTTTTAATGCCGTTGCGATTTTAGGATACCGCCCATCCCTGGGCATACCCTAAAATACTGCTCCTGCGATTTTAGGATACCGCCCATCCCTGGGCATAAAAAAGCCGAGCTATTGCTCGGCTTTTTTATAATCTTTCACTCACTATTTATAGCGATATTAGTGAGTCTGTTCGGCTTCTTTTTTCTCGGCCTCTGCCTTGGCTTGCGCCTGCTGCATGCTTTGTGCGTAGATCGCATCAAAGTTTACAGGGGCAAGCATCAATGCAGGGAAGCTGCCTTTGATGACAAGGGCATCGATGGCTTCACGCGCATAAGGGAACAACAAGTTAGGGCAGAATGCACCCAGAGTTTGGTGTAGAGCAGCGCCTTCCAAACCTTCTATTTTGAAGATGCCGCCCTGCTGAATCTCGGCTAGGAAAGCAGTGTTGTCTTCGTTTTTAGCGGTGATGGTTAGAGTGAGCAGCACCTCATAGACATCGCCTTCGAGCTTCTTGCTGGCGGTGTTAAGGTCCATGTTGATCTGTGGCTTCCACGCCTGACGAAATACTTCAGGGGTGTTGGGGCTTTCGAAGGACACGTCTTTAGTGAAGATACGCTGAATGGCGAACTGGCCTTTTTTTGCGTCGGTCGCGGCTGCTGCTTGTTCTGTCATGGTTATGTTCTCTGCTCTTTAATTAGAGCGATTATTATTGGATCGATTATTTTTTAACGAGTGGTAAATTATTACCTGACCATTCCATGATACCGCCCGCTAGGCGATACACTTCGGAGAAGCCATTGTCTTTTAAGATCTTGGCGGCCGCAGCGGCGGTCTGCCCAGTCTTGCATACCACTATAACTGGGGACGCTTTATATTTTTCCAACTCCTCCAAGCGATTATTTATCTGCGCAGTGGGAATATGTAACGAATCCACTAGGTGGCCGTCCTTAAAGTCTTTCTTGTCGCGGATATCCAGCACCATTGCATTCTGCTGGTTAATGAGGCGTGTGGCTTCATGGGTGCCCACCTTAGGACCTGCTTTATGGGAACCATCCCATGCCAGCAGGGCAAAACAACCTGCCAGCAAGCCCACTAGAATCCAATGACTGGTCGCAAATTCAATAAACTGTTCCATAACACACCTTCAAAATTTAGGCAGGCAGTATACCCGATTCCCAGCATAGCCCAAGGGGCAGGCTGGGCAGTCCAGGGTAACCGCATTAAAATTAAAGTCGTACCACTGCGCTTCCCCGCCAGCCTGAAATGGTGCTATTTCAGTTTGCGGCCGCCATTAATCCATCCATGGAGGCTTCCTGAAGCATCCATGCTTCAGAGACCCCAAACTGAAACAGCACCATTCCAAGCTCAAATTTTACAGCCTGCGACACACTCTATACTTGAAAGTTAACGGCCCTGTGGGTTTAGGCCAAGGCTTCATGTATAAACCCTGAGTCTGTTTACTGCACTTTGAAGTGCAGCTAAACCTCACCATCTGCTAAAACCCTAATGGTGGAGCGCCAGAGCTAAATGGGCACCATGGCATCCAAGGTGACAACCATGTAAAATTGCCGTTAAATTGTTCATCAGCCTATGAAATCAGAACCCTATGTCAAATCAGCCAAAACCGGTAGCCCTTATTATTCTTGACGGATTTGGCGTGCGCGAAGCCGCCTCAGACAACGCCATACACCACGCCCACACCCCCACTTGGGATCGCTTGTTAAACGAATACCCAGTGAGCCAAATTGAAACCTCGGGGGCCGCTGTAGGCCTACCTGAAGGGCAGATGGGCAACTCCGAGGTGGGCCACATGAACCTTGGGGCAGGGCGCATCGTTTACCAAAATTTCACGCGCATCAATAAGTCTATCCGCGATGGAGACTTCTTCGCCAACCCGGCGCTCACCCGCGCCATCGACAAGGCCGTGGCCGCTAACAAGGCGGTACACCTGTTTGGCCTGCTGAGCCCGGGCGGGGTACACAGCCACACCGACCATATCGAAGCCCTCGCCACTATGGCCAAACAGCGCGGTGCCAAGGCCATATACGTACATGGCATCCTAGATGGCCGTGACGTACCACCTCAGAGCGCGCAGCCATTCATCGAAAAAATGGAGGCTCACATGGCCTCCTTAGGGCTCGGCAATAAGGCTCGGTTAGCCACTCTAGTGGGGCGTTACTACGCCATGGACCGAGATAATCGCTGGGATCGGGTGCAGCTGGCCTACGATATGTACAGCCAGGGCAAGGCCAAGTATCAGGCTAAAAACGGCGTAGAAGGCTTGCTGGCCTCTTACGAGCGCGAGCAGAGCGACGAGTTTGTACAAGACATTATCCTCGGTGAGGCGGTGCCTGTGGCAGACGGCGACAGCGTCATCTTTGCCAACTTCCGCCCCGACCGTGCCCGCGAATTAACCCGCGCCTTTGTCGACGGCGATAGCTTTGGCCAGGACGGCAACGGTTTTAGCCGTCAGGTTGTCCCCGCTTTAAGTGACTTTGTGATGCTCACCGAATACGCCGCCAGCATCGATACCCCTGTGGCCTTTGCACCCGCCAACATCAGTAATGATTTAGGTGAATACGTCTCTGGCCTAGGCAAAAGCCAGTTACGCATCAGCGAAACCGAGAAATACGCCCATGTGACGTTTTTCTTCAGCGGCGGCCGTGAAGCGATGTACCCGGGTGAAGAGCGCATCTTAATCAACAGCCCAGATGTGGCCACCTACGACCTACAGCCCGAAATGAGCGCCCCAGAAGTCACCGACAAACTGGTCGCGGCCATCGAAAACAAAGCCTTCGATTTAATTGTCTGCAACTACGCCAACGGCGACATGGTGGGTCACACCGGTGTGTTCGGGGCGGCGGTTAAGGCGGTGGAAACCCTAGATATTTGCCTACAACGCATCACCGCAGCCATCCTCAAGGTGGGGGGCGAGTGCCTAATTACCGCCGACCACGGCAACTGCGAACAGATGCTCGACCCCAACGGTGGCCCCATGACCCAACACACGGTCGGCCCAGTGCCGTTAATTCACGTGGGGCCGCAGGGTAAAGCCCTAAACCTACGCCACGACGGTGCCCTGTGCGACATCGCCCCTACCCTACTGGCGATGATGGGTGAAACCCCTCCCGCCGAGATGACCGGCAAAATATTAACCGAGTGCGACGCGTGAGTAAGCGCTTAAACATGGCCAGCGGTGCCCTTAGAGTGCTGTTGTGCCTTGTGTTTATGGCCACCACCAACCCGCTGCAGGCGGGTGAACCCAGTCGGGGTGAGCAACACCTCGACAAACTGCGCAACGACATCAATGAATTACAAGGCTACCTGAAAAAAGTACAAGCCAGCCACCAAGCGCTCGTGAAGGCGTTGCGCAGCAGCGACCAAGAAGTGGCCGAGGTCAGTAAAAAAGTGGAAGCCTTGCGCAGCGCCTTGCAGGAGGAGCGCCGCCGACTAAAAAAGCTCCAGGCCGAGCAAAGGACGCTCAGCCAATCCCAGCAGCAACAACAGGACACCCTTAAAAACATTATCTTGGCCAGCTATAAACTGGGCCAGCAACCCAAGCTCAAGTTGTTGCTTAACCAGCAAGATGCCAGCCTGTTATCCCGTAACTTGCATTACCTACAGTATTTTAACGCCGCCCACCAAACGAAATTATTGGATTACCGCACCACCTTACAAGCGCTAGAGGTCTTAACCGCTAAGGTCAGCAGTCAAAAACAAAACCTGCAAAGTAAACTGGCCAAACTAAAGAGCGGCCGCGAACGCTTAAAAGATCGGCAAGCCAAACAACAGGCCGACGCCCGCGCCTTAAATCGCACGATGAATTCCAGCGATAAAAAATTAGCGCGCTTGCAACAAGATCGCCAACAACTGATGGCGGTCTTAGGCAAGGTAGAAGAGGTATTTTTAAACTACGAACGCAGCCAAGAGAGCCGCCCGTTTAAAGCGTTACGCGGCAAGTTACCCAGCCCGCTACAGCATCAGCCCAAGAAACTGTTTGGCCGCCTGCAAGACAACCAAAAACAAAGATGGTTAGGCTGGCTCTATGAGGCGCGCGCCGGTTCCCACGTCACCGCCATTCACCATGGCCGTGTGGTATTTAGCGATTGGCTGCGGGGCTTTGGCTTATTGACCATAGTGGATCACGGCCAAGGCTACATGAGTTTGTATGCCCGCAACCAAGCCCTGTTGAAATCGGTGGGGGATTGGGTTGAAAGCGGCGAGGTGATTAGCAAGCTGGGCCGCAGTGGCGGATATGACGACGACGCCCTGTATTTTGAGATTCGTTACAAAGGCACCCCACAAAATCCCAAGCATTGGCTCAAGGGTTAAGCGGTTATTAAAAATAAAATAAGGTCACCACATGAGCAACCACAACGATTCGTACCTAGCTAACG
>CAJXIK010000179.1 GCA_913054445.1 uncultured Bermanella sp. | reverse complement strand
GATGGATGCCGAGGTAAGCCCTCATGGATGACCTCTTGTAAATAGAGAAGTGGCGGCCTAAAAAGCACTAAACCCAACTTTGATCAGGCGGACTCCACAGGTTGATCCCCGCACTTATTTTAATGCGATTGCCCTATATAAAACCCTTAATCTACTCCATTAAAAGCTCCGCTTGTGGTACATTTAGCGGCAATTTTTAGCAGCTTAGCCTTGCCCCTGCTTTATGGGCGCACGGCAACAATAGAACGGAGACTTGGTTTGAAGCCAGTTAAAGTGGGTATCTGTGGTTTTGGCACCGTTGGCGGTGGCACCTTCAACGTATTAACGAATAATGCATCTGAAATTGCTCGTCGTGCCGGTCGCGATATTATTATCGAGCAGGTCGGTGCGCGCCGTGATAATGCAGATTGCGACACCAGTCACACCAATATTAGCCGTGATATTTTCGCGGTCGCCCGCAATCCACAAATAGATGTGGTGGTGGAGCTAATCGGTGGCTACGACGTGGCCAAAGAGCTAGTGATGACCGCCATCGAACACGGCAAGCACGTGGTAACGGCCAACAAGGCGCTCATTGCGGTGCACGGCGCAGAGATCTTTGCCGCCGCCAAGCAAGCCGGTGTCAGTGTGGCTTACGAGGCGGGTGTGGCTGGGGGCATCCCGGTGATTAAAGCCATTCGTGAAGGTTTATCGGCTAACAAGATCAATCGTTTGGCGGGCATCATCAACGGCACGGGTAACTTCATTCTCACCGAGATGCGCGACAAGGGCCGTGATTTTGCCGATGTCTTGCAAGAAGCCCAAGCGCTGGGTTACGCCGAAGCCGACCCCACCTTCGACGTGGAAGGCATAGATGCCGCCCATAAGTTAACGATTTTAGCGTCCATTGCCTACGGTATTCCTTTGCAGTTCGATAACTGCTTCACCGAAGGCATCGGCAAGATTACCCGTGATGACGTCGCGTACGCCGAAGAATTGGGCTACCGCATTAAGCACTTAGGTGTGAGTGCTCGCACCCCAGCGGGCATCGATTTACGGGTACACCCAACCCTCATTCCAGAAAGCAACATGATCGCCAAGGTCGATGGCGTCATGAACGCGGTGGCCGTTAACGGCGACGCAGTGGGCGACACTCTATTCTGTGGCCCAGGTGCCGGTGCCGGGCCTACCGCCTCTGCGGTGGTGGCCGATATCATCGACATCGCCCGTGGCATTAAGGTCGAGCCGCTCTCTTACCACAGCCTCGATGATGTCAGCGTGCTGACCATCGAGGAAATAGAGACCAGTTATTACCTGCGCATGCAGGCCAACGACAAGGCCGGCGTACTGGCCAAGGTGGCCAGCATCCTAAGCAATAAGGGCATCAACATCGAAGCCATTATTCAAAAAGAGCCTGCCGAGGGTGAAAGCCTAGTGCCCATGATCATGCTCACGCAAAAGGTGCAGGAAAAAGTCATGAACCAGGCCATCGCCGAGATTGAAGCGCTGGCAGATATAAACGGTTCCCTAACGCGCATTCGTGTTGAGCACCTAAACTAATTTAACGCTATTCTTAAATTAACTTTTAATACAAATAGGGCCCATCTCAAGATGGGCTCTGGCTGAAAGATTATGATGAAATATATTTCCACCCGTGGCAACGCGCCAGAATTAAACTTCGAAGAAGTCCTGCTAACCGGTCTCGCCGACGACGGCGGTCTGTACGTGCCTAAAGATGTGCCGCAATTCTCTCAGGCCGAGATTGAATCCTGGCGTGACCTGCCGTATGCGGAACTGGCCCATAAGATTATTTTACCTTTCGTAGAAGGCTGTGTGGACAGCGCCGACTTAAAAAAGATTTTGGATGAAGTGTACGCAAGCTTCGATCACAAGGCGGTGGCACCACTACAGCAGCTCGATCACAACGAATACGTGTTGGAATTGTTTCACGGCCCCACCTTAGCGTTTAAAGATTTTGCCCTGCAAACTCTGGGTCGCCTGCTGGATTACGTGCTAGAGCGTCGCCACGAGAAAGTGGTGATCATGGGGGCAACCTCGGGGGATACCGGTTCGGCTGCCATCGAGGGCACTAAGACCTGTCGTAACGTGGATATCTTTATCCTTCATCCACACAATAAAGTATCTGCAGTGCAGCGCCGTCAGATGACCACCGTGGAGGGCGATAACATCTATAACATCGCCATCGAGGGTAATTTTGACCAAGCCCAAGACATGATCAAGGCCAGCTTCGCCGATAAATCATTCTTGAAAGGTGAGCGTAAATTGGTGGCGGTAAACAGCATCAACTGGGCACGCATCATGTCACAGATCGTCTACTACTTTTACTCCTCCTTAAACCTCGGTGGCCCGCTGCGCCCCATGGCGTATTCTGTGCCCACGGGTAACTTCGGTGATATTTTTGCCGGTTACATGGCGAAAAAAATGGGTCTGCCCATCGAGCAGTTGATCATCGCCACCAACAGCAACGATGTGCTGCATCGCCTCATGAGCAAAAACCAGTATGAAGTGCACGAGCTGTTGCACACCATTACGCCATCCATGGACATCGCGGTTTCCTCAAACTTCGAGCGTCTGTTGTTCGATTTATACGATCGTGACGGTCAGGCCTTGGCCGAACTCATGACCCGCATGAACGCCAAGACCGACGTGGTGGCGCTAGCTGAAGACAAACTGGCGAAGGCCCGTGAGTTGTTCGATAGCTACGCCTGCGACGAGGATACGACGGTTGCCACCATGCAGGAAGTGTATGCCGAAAGCGGTTACATGCTCGACCCGCACACGGCCATCGGTGTGAAGGCGGCGCGTACTGTGCGTCGCAACAACAGCATCCCCATGATTACCTTGGGCACGGCTCATCCCGTGAAATTTGAGGAGGCGGTGCAGCGTGCTGGGTTTGATGTACCTGCCTTGCCACATCACCTAAAAGATCTGATGGAACGTGCCGAGCGCCTAGATGTGTTGCCCGCCGATTTAGCCGCGGTGCAAAAATTTGTGGCAGAAAAAACCTTTAAGTAAAGTAAAAGTGGGGCGAACTCAACTTTGAAATGAACCACTTTATTTACCTGCCTGCTCAGAGGTTTAGTGCTTCTATTTGAGGTCGCCGTAGATCCGTCCCTGGAGGCTTAGCTTTGGCATCCATGCCAAAGATCTCCTCAAATAGAAGTACTAAACCTCTAAGCTAAGGTATTTTAGAGGCTAGGATGTTGAGCTTCTTTTCTTTAGTGGCCTAAGAGAGCAGGCCCATGAAACCGAAGTAGGGAGTCGATACCTACTTCGGTTTTTCTATATCTGGCCACTGGAAAATAAAATATGAACGTGCAACTTCAACGCCGCCCCAGTGATGGCAGCCTGCCCTTAGTGGCGCGCATCTTACAGGGCCGTGGTCTTACGCGAGACACACTGGCTTACAGCCTAAATGGCTTGGCCGATTTCTCTACCTTAAAAGATATTAATAAAGCGGCGGCGTTGCTGGCCACGGCCATACAGCAAAGGAAACGCATCTTAATCGTCGGTGACTTCGATGTGGATGGGGCCACCAGTACCGCCCTAGCGGTGGATTGCTTGCAAAAGATGGGGGCGGCTTGGGTGCATTACTTAGTGCCCAATCGGTTTGAATACGGCTATGGCTTGTCGGCTCCCATCGTCGATCTGGCGCAAAAAGAATATCAGCCGGACTTACTGGTGACGGTGGATAACGGCATCTCTAGCTTCGAGGGGGTGGCGCGTGCCAAAGAGTTGGGCATGCAGGTATTGGTGACCGATCATCACCTAGCGGCACTCTCTCGCGATAACAGCCTGCCCAACGCCGATGCCATTGTTAATCCTAATCAGCCGGGTTGCCAATTTCCCTCTAAGAATGCCTGCGGCTGCGCGGTGATCTTCTATGTGTGCTGTGCATTGCGGCGGCGGCTGTTAGACGGTGAGGCGCTGGCCAGCGGCGTAAATCGGGACAATCTGCCTAACATGGCGCAATACCTAGACTTAGTGTCGCTGGCCACGGTGGCCGACGTGGTGCCGCTGGATGAAAATAATCGCATATTAGTCGAGCAAGGCCTGCGCCGCATCCGCAAGGGAGTGGCGCGTCCGGGCATTCAGGCGCTGTTAAGGGTGGCCAAGAAAGACCATACGCAACTCACCAGCAAAGACTTTGGTTTTGCCCTAGGGCCACGCCTAAATGCCGCAGGGCGCATGGATGACATGAGCATCGGCATAGATTGCCTGTTATCCCTAGACCCGGAGCGGGCCAACTCAATTGCCCAAGTGCTGGATGATTTAAACCAAGCGCGTAAGCAGGTGGAGAGCGGCATGCAGCAGGAGGCCCTGTTACAGCTTAATAAATTACCGCTCGATGATATTCAGGCCGCCAGCTGTTTGTGTTTGTTTCAGGCCGACTGGCATCAGGGGGTCATCGGGCTGTTGGCGTCCCGTTTAAAAGAGAAATTTTACCGCCCAGTAATTGTCTTTGCCCCGGCGGATGAAGGCGCGAGCGGTGACGATAGCGAGGTGAAAGGCAGTGGTCGCTCCATTCCCGGTTTTCACCTAAGAGATGCCCTAGACCTAGTGGCGAAACGCCTGCCCCATGTGCTGTCTAAATTTGGCGGTCATGCCATGGCGGCGGGCCTGTCTATCAAGAAAAAACACTTGGCCGAATTTAA
>CAJXIK010000178.1 GCA_913054445.1 uncultured Bermanella sp. | reverse complement strand
CTATAGTGCTAAGCCGAGAGTTCGGCCAACGTGGCGCTGAAAATATCTAAGGGCATAGGCCTATTTTTACACGGCTTTATTGGGTAAAATCACCCGCAAATTTATACGTTGAGCATTCGCCCTTTTTTAGTAAGACTGGGCCCAGCAGACAGTGGAGAACCCCCTTGGAAGTCCAACCCATAGTCAACCAAATCAAAGACTTGAAAACCCGCACCGAGATTCTTCGGGGGTATCTTTGACTACGCTAACAAGGTAGAGCGCCTGCAAGAAGTAGAATTGTTACTGGCCGACGGCGAAGTCTGGAACGAACCAGACACCGCGCAGACGCTGGGTCGCGAGCGCGCCAACCTCGAGGCGGTGGTCAATACCATCGACGGCATGGACAGTGGTCTGGCCGATTGCCAAGACCTGCTCGAGATGTCGGTGCAGGAAGATGACGAAGAGTCGGTGGCCGAGGTGGTGAACGACCTCGCCGACCTGCAGGCCCTGCTCGAAAAACTGGAGTTTCGTCGCATGTTCAGCGGTGAGATGGACTCTAGCAACGCCTATTTAGACATTCAATCCGGTTCCGGCGGCACCGAAGCCCAAGATTGGGCCGAGATGATTCTGCGCATGTACTTGCGCTGGGGTGAGGCCAAGGGTTTTAAGGTCGAATTAATGGAAGCCAGCGCCGGCGATGTGGCGGGCATTAAAGGGGCCACCATTCGCTTCGAAGGCGAGTACGCCTTTGGCTGGTTGCGCACCGAAACCGGGGTACACCGCTTAGTGCGTAAGTCCCCGTTTGACTCCAGTGGCCGTCGTCACACCTCGTTTGCCGCCGTCTTCGTCGCCCCCGAAATAGACGATGACATCGACATCGACATTAATCCGGCCGACCTGCGCATCGATGTATACCGTGCCAGCGGTGCCGGTGGTCAACACGTCAACACCACGGAATCTGCGGTGCGTATTACCCACCTGCCCACCAACGTGGTGGTGCAGTGCCAAAACCAACGGTCGCAGCACAAAAACAAAGACCAGGCCATGAAGCAGCTAAAGGCCAAATTGTATGAGCGTGAGCTGACTATTCGCAACGCCGAGAGCCAAGCGTTGGAAGCCACTAAATCAGACATCGGCTGGGGCAGCCAGATTCGCTCTTACGTGCTAGATGACTCGCGCATCAAAGATTTACGCACCGGCATCGAAAACCGCAACACCCAGCAAGTATTGGATGGTGCGCTCGATCCCTTCATGGAAGCCTCCCTTAAGGCTGGCTTGTAAAAAGAAAAACGGTAAAAAAAGCGGGCCTAATACACATTGGGTCTTTGTTAAATATTAGAGCAGGGCTGCCCGTTCCCCACGCAGCCCATGTACCTACCTCCAGGTAGGCAACAAGGTTAAAGAAATGACTGAAGCACGTGATGAAAACAAACTGATTGCCGAGCGCCGCGCCAAGTTAGATGCCATGCGTGAAGGGTGTTCTGCCAATGGTCATAAAAACGATTTCGATCGTAAAGACCTCGCCGCCGATTTACAAAAAGCATTCGGTGAGTTTGATAAACCCACCCTAGAAGAAAAAGATCATCAGGTGGCCGTGGCCGGTCGCATCATGTTTCAACGCGGCCCATTTGCACAGATTCAGGATGTGTCTGGCACCATCCAGGTTTACATCGCCAAGGCCGTGCAAAAAGAAATTAACTATAAAAGCGCCTACGATCTGGGCGATATTATTGGTGCCCGGGGGGCGCTGCATAAATCTGGCAAGGGCGAATTGTTTGTTAACATAGTGTCGGCCGACCAGCTGGTGATGCTCACCAAATCCTTGCGCCCTCTGCCCGATAAATTTCACGGTCTGGCCGATCAGGAAACCAAGTACCGTCAGCGTTACATCGACTTAATCATGAGCCGCGAGACCCGTGAATTATTTAAAATTCGCTCAAAGTTGGTCGAAGGTATTCGTAAATACCTGACGGCGCGCGATTTCATGGAGGTGGAAACCCCCATGCTGCAGGTGATTCCAGGCGGTGCCACCGCTAAGCCGTTCGAGACACACCACAACGCCCTAGATGTGGATATGTATTTGCGTATTGCCCCCGAGCTTAATCTTAAGCGTTTAATCGTTGGCGGCTTCGAGCGTGTATTTGAAATAAACCGCAGCTTCCGTAACGAGGGCTTGTCTACCCGTCATAACCCTGAATTCACTATGATCGAGTTTTATCAGGCCTACGCCACCTACCATGACCTGATGAACACCACGGAAGACATGTTGCGTACCTTAGCGTTGGACGTGTTGGGCACCACCGACATTAAATCGACCGTGAAAGACAGCGAAGGCAATGTCAGCAAAGAAACCACGTACGATTTTGCGCAGCCGTTCACGCGCATCACCATGTGCGATGCGGTGATGAAGTACAACCCAGAATTTGATGATGCCATCATTCAAGACTGTGAAAACAACCTTGAGGCGTTAATCGCTTACGGTCGTCAGGTGGGCATTAAAGACGAGCCTAAGCAAAGCGCTTGGGGGCCTGGCAAGTGGTTGTGTGAAATCTTCGAAGAGACCGCCGAGCATAAGCTGGACCAGCCAACCTTCATCACCGCCTACCCTTGGGAAGTATCACCGCTGGCGCGTCGCAGCGACGACAGCCCGTTCTTTACCGACCGCTTCGAATTTTTTGTGGGCGGACGTGAACTGGCCAACGGTTTCAGCGAACTTAACGATGCGCAAGATCAGGCCCAGCGTTTCCAGAAGCAAGTGGATGAAAAAGCCGCCGGTGATGACGAAGCCATGCATTACGATGCCGACTACATCGAAGCACTGGAATACGGTATGCCGCCCACCGCCGGTGAAGGCATCGGGATCGACCGTTTGATGATGCTGTTCACCGACAGCCCCACCATTAAAGACGTGATCTTGTTCCCCCACATGCGCCCCCGTGGTTAATCGCATTAACCATCGTCGATACTGAGATATGGGTGCCAGCCTGGTCGAAGTTCTGTTAGCCGCTAAGCCTCTATCGTTGAGGCCTTAGCCTGGTTAGCTTCACACACCTTTAAGGAATCAGCATGACCGCACTCGAGGTCTTCAAGCAAAGCCTAACGTTTTATACACGACTCTTTAACAAGCTCATTGGCTTGAGCGTCGCCTCCAGCATTGCGCCGCTATTGGTGCTTGGCGCAGGAGGTACGGGCCAGCCCTCGGCTTTGGCGGTATTGTTGATTGGCGCGACCAGCATGTTTTTTTCGGTGTACATGATGGCATTGATTCATCAATTCTCTGTGCACCAAGACGACAGCTTAAAGGAGGCGTTTTCGCTCACGCTGCAAAAAGTGTTGCCGGTCACGCTTACCGGTGTGGTCTTTGGCCTATTGATCATGTTGGCTATTTTTCCCGGCGTCATAGTGGCGACCATGTTGGCGGCCAGTATCGAAAACGAATACCTCAAGAATGTATTTATGGGCATCATCATCGCCATTCCCGTGGCCTTGATTATGTATCGCTGTTTCTTTGCCGCCTATTTTACCCTAGTGGATGGTCTCAACCCATTCGAGGCGCTTAAAGCCAGTAACCGGCAGGTAAAAGGCAATAAACTCATCTTTCGTGGTTTCATGCTGTTGAGTGGGGTGATGGCGATTTACCTGCTGATGCTGATCTTGTTCAATATGATGATTGCGGTTAATCCCATGGCCCTCGGCGTGCTGGAATTTTTCCTTAATGTTGTGGTCATGCCGTTTTTCTCGGTCTTTATCTATCGCCTGTTTGCACTGACCAAAGGTGCTAACAGCCAAGATGAAGACGCATCGTGCTAAAGCCACCAAGCAAGCTGGATGCTCAGTGGCGGGCGCTTTTTAAACAGGAATTCTGTCGCGACTATATGCTTGAGTTGCAGAATTTCTTAAAGAGCGAAGCGGCATCGGGGCACACGGTTTACCCGCCGCAAAAAGATTTTTTTAACGCCTTTTGTTTGGCCGGTTTTAACGACTTAAAGGTCGTCATCGTGGGTCAAGACCCTTACCACGGCCTTGGGCAGGCCCATGGCTTGTCTTTTAGTGTGCCCGATGGCATTAAGATCCCGCCCTCCCTGCGTAACATTTACAAGGAATTGAATCGCGACCTAGGCTTTAGCATACCTGCCTCTGGAGATTTACAGGCTTGGGCCAAGCAAGGGGTGTTGTTGTTAAATGCATCGTTAAGTGTGCGCGCAGGGGAGGCGGGCAGTCACAGTAAAAAAGGCTGGTTAACCTTTACTCAGCGTTGCATCGACGAGATCAATGAGCAAAAGCAAGGCGTGGTATTTTTGGCGTGGGGTTTGTTTGCCCACGGTGTGTGTGCGCGGGTCGACACCGATAAACACTGTGTGATCAAGACCTCTCACCCCAGCCCTTTGGGGGCCAGTAAACAGGGTAAAGCGTTCAAGGCGTTTTTAGGTTCATCTTGTTTTAGTGAAGCCAACGATTATTTAATGACGCAAAAGCGTATGCCCATCGACTGGGACTTACACCCTAATTTTCAATTGATTTAAATACGCGGCAAACATAATAGCGTCGGAGGCCACCCTGTGGCCGATAGAGGCTGATTGCATACCAGCGAGGTTAATCGCGCACGGGGTGCGCTCGTACGGGTGGAGTTAAAAATACGTGGGAAACATCATAGTGTAGGAGGCCACCCCGTGGCC
>CAJXIK010000177.1 GCA_913054445.1 uncultured Bermanella sp. | reverse complement strand
ACTAAACCCAATTTAATCTAAATCCGCTTGGCCGCTAAGTCTCAATTATTGAAGGAATCGCAGGCTGTAAAGCTTGAGCTTGGAATGGTTTTTAATGCGATTGCCCTGTGTGGTGCACAGGGCCATCACATTAAAATAATGATAACACCTAAAACTTAGCCAGCTCGGCCTTACTCGCAGGCACCTTGCGCCGCCCCTCCATCAGCACATACAGGGTAGGCAACACCAGCAGGCACACGAAAGTGGTAAATAAGATGCCGAAACCCAGCGACACCGCCATGGGGGTGATGAACTTGGCCTGACGGGAGGTCTCAAACACCATGGGGGCAAGGCCACCGAAGGTGGTGAGGGTGGTCAACAAGATGGGCCGAAAGCGGCGTTCGCAGGCATCCATGATGGCCTGTTTCACCTCTACCCCAGAGCGCGTCAGCTGGTTGGCGTAGTCCACTAAGATAAGGCTGTCGTTCACCACCACGCCGCACAGGGCCAACATGCCCATGATGGCGATGATCGACAAACCATAACCCAGCATCATTAGGCCGCAGATGGCCCCCACCACCCCAAAGGGAATCACCGCCATGATCAGCAAGGGTTGCCGGTAACTTCTGAAGGGAATGGCCAGCAAGATATAGATGCCCATTAAGGCAAACAGTAAGCTGGTTTTTAAACTACTGGCACTTTTTTTGTTGTCGGCCTGACGGCCACCGTAGCCAATATTCACGCTGGGATACTTGCTGGTGAGCGGCCCTAGGTACTCTTCTTCGAGGGTCGATTGCAGGTTAGGAATCATAGATCTGGGCTCCACCGCCGCGCTAACGTGTACCACTTGGGTGCCGTTTTCACGCTGAATCTTGGCGGGGGCACGGCCCTTATTTAAGTTGGCCACGCTACTGAGGGGCACGCGTGCACCGCTCGGGGTGACGATCACAAGCTGCTCTATATCCGCCTGATATTGGCGCTCGGCCTCGGGCAGGCGCACCAGCACGGTCACCTCGTTCTTGCCCCGCTGTTGACGTAACGCGCGGGCACCGTATAAGGCATCGCGCACCTGTGCGGCCACATGGCTGGCGTTTAACCCTAGGCTGCGGCCCTGTTCGTTAAGCTCTATATCCCATTGCGGCTTGCCACTGGTGAGGCTGTTGGTCACGTCTTTCACCGCACCGAGGGAGGCAAGAATCGCCTTTAATTCCGCGCTGGCCAACGCCAACGCAGGCGCGTCGCTGGACTGTAATTTCATGGTGAAGGGTCTGCCGCTGGCGGGGCCGCCGCCACGCTCGGCATCGAAGCTGATGCTCTTCACCCCCGCCACATCTCCCAGTTGCTGTCGCCACATCTGTACTACTTGGTTGGTGCTGTAGGGGCGGGCTTCACCCGGGATTAAGCGAGCGTCAATTTCGATGCTGGTGCCGTTAATTTCGGACTTCATGCTCACCAAGAATTTACCGTGCTCGGCTTCGATGGCCAGCATGATGTGCTTGAGGGCGGCCTCGCCTAAGTCGCGCGCCTGTAAGGTGTGTTTAAACGGAGTATTTTGCGGCATCTCAATCTGTAAGATGGCCGACTCCCCCTCCAACACCGGAAACTGGCTAAAGCCCATGCGCCCGCTAATGGGAAAGGCCAGCACCACGCACGCCACCGCCACCGCGCTGGCGAGAGTAATGCCCGGCTGTTCGAGGATGCGGCCCAGCATGGGTCGGTAATAGACATGAATCACATGGCGCAGGCGTTGGTCTATTTTTTCCTGGATGGCATCGAGCCTCTGCCCCAGCTTAGAATCTGGGCGATTCTTGAGGTGGGCGATGTGTGCGGGCAAGATGAACAGCGCCTCTATCCACGAAATAGCGAAACAGAAAATCACCACTAGGGGAATCACCATCATAATTTTGCCCATGCCGCCCGGCATGAATAACAAGGGCATGAAGGCCACTATGTTGGTGAGAATCGAAAACGTTAACGGAATCCTTACTTCTTTGGCCCCCTGAATGGCGGCATCCACCCGCGAATACCCCTTGCCCAAATTTTCGTAAATATTTTCTCCGGCGATGATGGCGTCATCCACCACGATTCCCAAGGAGATGATGAAGGCGAACATGGACACCATATTAATGGAGACGTCCATGGCAGGTAGGAATAGCATGGCCCCCAAGAACGAGGTGGGAATGCCCATGGTCACCCAGAATGCGAGGCGATATTCCAAGAATACGCTCAGTAGAATCAACACCAACAGCAGGCCGATGAAGGCGTTTTTGAGCAGTAAACCCAGCCGCTGACGATACATCTCGGCATCGTCGTCCACCACCGTGATGCTCATGCCCGGCGGTAAGCTGGCCTCTATGGCGGGCCACATGGCATAAATGCTATCTGCCACGGTGGTGGGGGTTTGGTCACCGGCACGGAAGACGCGAAACTTCACGCTGTGATGACCGTTAAGGGTGATTAGGTTGGGGGTGTCCTCGAAGCCTTCTTTAATGGTGGCCACGTCTGCGAGGCGCAACACCACACCGTGGGCGTCACTGAGGATGGGCAGCTGGGCAAATTCGTGGGCCCAATACTTACGATCGTTGAGGGTCACGAGAATGTCGCCGCCTTGGGTTTTTACCGTACCCGCACTTTTTTCGAGGGCGTTATCGACAATAACCTTGGCCACCTGCGACAGGGTTAAGTTGTATTTTTCTAGGTTAAAACTAGAGATTTCCACATGAATTTCTTCTTCGGGCGCGCCACTGATCTCCACCTGCGTGACATGGGGAGATTCGAGGATTTTTTCTTTCACGGTTTCGGCGAGGCGTTTCATGGCGAACTTGTCCATCTCGCCGTGCAGCACGAGGTCCATGATGTCGCTTCTGTGGGCCACCACCCCCACCACGGGCTGCTCCATCTGTAGCGGGAAGGTGGCGATGCGATTGACCGCCTGCAACACATCTTGGTAGACCTGCTGTAAGTCTTCGCCGCTTTCGATATCGACATTAACGCGGGCGCTGCCTTCCTGAATGCTGACCTTTACATCCTCTATGCCCCCCAGTGCAGACAACGCATTTTCGATAGGCAGCACCACGCCCTGCTCCATCTCGGTGGGAGTGGCACCCGGATAGGCCACATTAACCGTGACCCGGTCCATGTTAAATTCGGGAAACACCTCTTTTTTGATGCTCATGGATGACATGAAGCCACCGATCAACAACACTAGCATCAACAAATTAGGGGCGATGCCGTGGCGCGCCATCCAGGCTATGGGGCCGACGTTGAGGGCCGCCTTAACATCGTCGGCGAGGCTCATAGCTCACCTTCTTGTTCGGCGAGCGTGTTGGGCCTAAGCTGCTGCAAACGCACCTCCATACCCACCCGAGGAACGGCCAGACGGCTACTTAGTAATTCATCGCCCGCCTGCATATCTACCCGTGCCCAAGTCGTTACCCGCCCTTTAAAGAGCACCTCTATTGGGCGTCGTTGCAGCGTTAACTCTTTATCCACCACCCACACGTTTTGCTCGCCATTCAAGTCATCGCTAGACAGCTGCACTAGATTTTCGAAGCGTTGCCCGTAGAGGGTCACCTGCACATAATCGTTGTAGCGAATGGGGCTCGTGCCGCTGTTTAACGCTAACGGGTCTTCGATGCTAATGAGCACCCGCGCCTGGCGATCACTGCCATCGACCTGCGGCAGAATAGACAGTATTTTTCCCGTACGGGTCTCGTCGCTGCCTTGTTTATTGATGGTGACGGCGTGCGCTTGATCTAAGATGGCCATAAAATTTTGTGGCACCTTCACCGCCAGCCAGTAGGCCGCCGAATTCACAATCTCAAATATTGGCGTGGCATTATTGACATAGCCGCCCACCGATATTAACTGTTGCATCACATGGCCATCGAATGGCATCAGCAGGCTGCTGCGATCTAAATCCAGCTGCGCCTTGGCTAGGTCGGCCTCGGCGCTCGCCAACGCCGCCCGTGCACTGGCCAGCTGCGGCGCCCTCAAGGCCAGTGCGCGAGCATTCTTATTTAACGGCATACCAGAAAGCCGGTAGTCGCTCTTGGCGTTTTGCACCTGTGCTAGCTCTATGTCGAGGCTGGCCTGCGCCTGCGTGACCAGCGCTCGTTTTTGTTGGTGTACTAGCTGGTAGCTAGCATCATCGATGTGCGCCAGCTTGCTGCCCTGCTTAACGAAGGCACCGGGCATGACCGAGCTGGGAATATGGGTAATTTGCCCGGCCACTAAGGCCACCAACTTAACGCTGGCATTGCTGTCGACCGCCGCCCCCCCCTGCCAGATAGGCCGTTCGTTAGCCGCTTGAAAGACGCGCGTCTCCACTAAGGGGGCCATCACCTGCAGCGATTTTTTTTGCGGCTTAGGTGCCGTCTTCACTATGGTGTATAGCAGCCCCACACCCACCATGAGAATAATGAGGATCAAACCGTGTTTTTTTTGCATGTTAGAACCTAGGGTGGGCGGTGACTGTCATTATAGTTATCTTCATTTTACATTTCTTTGCTGGCGCTTAATTGGTGGCGCTTAAAGAGGCAGCCGTTAATGGCCAATGTAACGCCTCCAGAAACGACTAAGCCCCAGATAAGTGGGGCTTAGTGGTTAAATCTTAATGGCTCTAGAACGGGATATCGTCATCGAAGTCATCGAATGAATTGCTTGGCTGAGCCTGCGGAGCGG